>PFTH01000177.1 GCA_002789465.1 Candidatus Roizmanbacteria bacterium CG_4_9_14_0_8_um_filter_34_12
GCTGTTAATGAATTTTCTTCACCCTGAGGAACTTCTTTTGCCATCTTTTCGATAATTTCAATATGCTTTACATTACTGAGCTTCACCTTATTTACAAAATCCTGAGTTGCCTCTGCTCCTTGTTCACGTGTTGTTTCTAACATATCTGGAATTTTGAGAAAGTATTTTTCTCCTTTAGAAACTGTTGTAATTGCCAGCTTTGACTTACCTCGTTTAATCAATTGCTGTCCCATTACTAATCTTTTATCAGAGTATAAGAGATATAGTTGTGCTTTTTTTAAATAATCGCGGGTTGACCAAAGAGTAAATTGATCTCGTGCCACTTTGAAAATGTAAAGTGGATGATCAGGTAATAAACCAGCATAAGGTAGTTCATAAGCAACGCCATTCTCCACATTTGGCATTGTTTGTGAGTAAACAAATACGATGCTGAAAGAGAAAATTGCAGTTATTAACAACAACTTAATAAATAAACCTTTCATTTGCTAATTCTACCAGATTGGATACAAAAAAACCAGGTACCATTTGATACCTGGTTTTACCAGGCGCAGTCTTGTGCCTGATGTTTGTTTCCCAAAATTACTTTACTAATCTTTTTAGGCTTTTACCAGCGGTAAAACCTGGGGTTTTGGTAGCTGGAATTTGAATTTCAGCACCGGTTTGTGGATTACGTCCTTTGCGTGAGGCTCTTTTTCTCACCATAAAAGTGCCAAAGCCTGTGACAACCACTTTTTCACCACGTTTTAAAGTATCGCTCATTGAAGCAAAAACTGCTCCAACAGCATCTTTTGCGGCTTTTGCGGTTAAACCAGCTTTTTTCGCAACCTGAGCAACTAAGTCTGCTTTTGTCATATTATTTCACCGCCTTTAGAATTTGTTTACGAACTTTTAATATTTGTGAGTAATTACAAATTCTTAAGTCTCGCCGAAGCGAACATTCGGCTGCGTGGATGTAAATCGCGAGACGAATTTGAGCGAAGGCGGACAAACGAACCGTAATTCTCACTTTTTAATTTACAGAAACATCATAGGAGGTTTTGGGCTTCTTGTCAATCTATATTTAAAATATCTTATTATAACAATCTATATCAAATTTGGGGCTTTATAGAAGGATGTATCAAATTTTCGTCGTCGCGTCTGTTCTAAACTCCCGAATCACTGTCACCTTAATCTGTCCTGGGAACACTTCAAATTTTTCTTCCAGCTCTTCTTTAATTTTACATGCTAAAATAACTGATTCGTCGTCAGTGATTTCATCTGATTTAACCAAAACTCTAAGTTCACGACCAGCTTGCAAAGCATAGGCATCGCGAACACCCTTTTTAGTTTTTGCCGCATCTTAGATTGTTTTAATTCTTTTTAGATATTCTTCAAAATCTTCATGACGTGCACCAGGTCTGCCTCCAGAAACCGCATCGGCAATATAAACAATCACTGCTTCGGTTGAGTTCATGGGCACATCTTCATGATGTGACGCAACACAGTCAATCACTGCCTGTGGAAAACGATGTCTCTTTGCTAACTCAACCCCTAAATCAACGTGAGAACCTTCTTTGTCAGTAATGACTTTTCCAATATCGTGTAATAAACAACCTAATTTAACAATATTAACATCTGCCCCAAGTTCATGCGCCAATGCCACTCCAATCTTTGTTTCTTCAAGTGTATGAATAATCATATTTTGGCCATAAGAAAAACGGAATTTAAACCGACCCAAGAGTTTGACAATTTCTGTCGGAAGATTATATATTCCAACTTTATGAGTCAACTCTTCACCAGCTAAAAATATTGTTTTCTCCACCTCTTCTCTGGTTTTAGTAACAATTTCTTCAATTCGTTGGGGTTGGATCCTACCGTCTTTGATCAATTTTTCTAAAGATATTCTCGCTATTTCTCTTCTCATCGCATCAAAAGAAGATAAATGAATCACTTTTTCTTCTTCAAGGTCAACATCAACTCCAGTCGCCACCTCAAAAGCACGGACATTACGACCGTCTTTTCCAATTATTCGTCCTTTATAGTCATCATTTGGAAGTGTCACAACAGAAAGTGTATATTCTGAAACCGCATCAGTTGCTCCAAAACGCATTGCCTCGGTGAGAATTTCTTTCGCCTTCTCATCAACTTTTGATTTGATTTCTTCTTCTGCCTGTTTAATTCTTTTGGCTACATCAGCTTTCAATTTTTCTTCCCAACCCTGTAATAATAAATTTCTTGCTTGTTCTTTCGTTAGTTGAGCAACTTTTTCCAGTTTATGCATAATTGTCTCGCGTTTTTCTTCATACTCTTTTTTAATACTTTCATTTAAGTTTATTGTTTTTTCAAGTTGTTGTTTTTCTTTGTTAATTTGATTTTCCCTATCTTCAATCTGCTGTTCTTTTCTTGCTAATCTTTTTTCTACCTCAAGTGATTCTGTAACAATCTTATGCGCCTCACGTTCTGAATCTTGTCTAATTTTTAACGCTTCTTCATTTGCCTTAAGAAAAATTTCTTTTGCTTTTTGCTCAAATTTCGCAGTTATTTCTGCCTGTTGTTTAGTGTTGGTAAATAACTTCCTGAGAAGATTTTGAAACATATTTTTAATATATGTTGGAGCAAACAATACTATTTTATCTTAAGCATTTAACCTTAAATATACGATGATTATCCTTCTGTAAGTATAATTTTCGCCATTTATGTATTAATTATTGATTAAAAAATGCTAATAATATATTGTTTACTTCAAACAATTTTTAACTGTTTTATATTGTAAACATTTTTATCATAATTCGCAACTTGATTTCTTGAGCAGTGGCTATTCACATCCCTTAAAATAAGAGATTGGCATCTTTTCCTGTTTTAAGCGCAATAGATAAACTATTTAGCGAACTAACTTGTTTTGCTTCCTTTGGCGTTATGCCATAAATATGAATATCTAAGGGAATTCCGACTGAAAGACGATACAACATTTTTAATCGATCGTCCTCATTAACTGTCTCAAATTGTTTTGCGATTATTAATAAATCAATATCGCTTTCTTTGTTGTACTTTTTTGTTAAAAAAGAACCATAAATTAATACTCTCTCCGGTTTAATTTCGGTTGTAATTCGATTAAGATATTTTATTAGATATTGTCTAGCTGTTTTTTTACCCATAAGAAAATTAATTTAGTAAAATTAATCGTTGGTTCGACTTTTTGCCTAGTTGTAAACTTATATTGACGATAGTCTCCATATCTAACTTGCCAAAAATGTCTGGTAATTTCCGCCAAAGCAATTGACCATTCAGTTTGTTCTGGTTTAAGTTTTGAAAGTTTCAATAAATATTCAAGTGCGTGTGATTTCGGAGGAATCTTGTTAGCTTTTTCAACGATTGCCGCTTTAAGAATTTTCTCAAGCGCCTGATGGCAAAAGTAAACCGCTCCGCTATAACGACGATTTTCATACATAAAAATAGCATCAGAAAAATGAATTTTTGCTTGATTAAACCAAACTAAAGTTTCTTTTTTCATTGTTATATTTTAACACAAATCGATGACTTTTCAAATTTAACAAAAGTAAGAAAGTTTATTAAAATACGAATAGTTTTCGAAACCGCCTCGCAAGAGGCGGGTTTTTTTAACATACTCAATTTATTACTTCATAAATCGGAACATTCTGTTAGGTTAAGGAAATTTTTTGTATAATCACCAGGATATTTGAAATAATTTAAACAGAGCTATATTGATACTTTCTTTATCTTTACTTCCCCCCCCCAATTTTCATTCAATTCGTTTAATTTATAAAGTCCTTTGTCCAAGCTTTTATGGAAAAAAGATTGAAAATTATCATTATCCAGTGATGATAAAATAGTTTCAGTGACGCCGCCTTTAGTAGCAACTGAGTTTTTCAGAGAAGATACTTTTAACTGTTTCTCATTCAAATATTCCAAAGTTCCAATAAATATTTGGCGAATCATTTTTTCTAATTGATTCTTATCAATACTTACTGATAGATAATATTTTTCGAATAATTCTAATAAATACGCCACTAGACCAGGACCGCATCCAGCTAGAATAGTAAGATAATCAAAATCCTTCTCCAATTTACACTCAATTACTACTCCTAGCTTCTGCAGTAATGATATTACTTTTTTCTTCTCTAATTCTGTCACAAACTTGTTCGCTTTAAATCCAATTATTCCTTTATTAATTGCCAAATTTAGGTTAGGCATAAGTCTAATACACTTGTTGTTATATCCTCCTAGACTTGAATTAATAAATTCTAAGTCGATTGCTGCTGCTAATGACAAAATAATTTTATTCCGTACATTTTTTGATATTTCCATTAATACTTCTTTAACCTTATTGGGCTTAACAGCAATAAATATTAAAGATGCTTTAGTTACTGCTTTAAAATTATTAGTTATTACCTTAACTCCAAATTTCTTACTGATTTCTGATAGTTTCTGTTTCGACGGATTAGAAACAATAATATTTCGAGCCTTAACTTCTTTGCTATTTAATAATCCTTCCACCAGTGCTTGACCCATATGACCTGCTCCAATAATTGTAATTACTTTACTTTCTAATATGTCCCTTTCCATAAGCTATCCATTTGTAAATTGATAATTCCTTCAGTCCCACAGGACCTCTAGCATGTAGTTTCCCTGTTGCTATTCCCATTTCACTACCTAAACCGAACTCATATCCGTCATGAAGACGAGTCGAGCAATTAACAAAAATCGCTGCAGCATCGATCGATTGAGTAAACTTATTAATTGCCTTTTTATCTTCAGCGATTATTCCTTCGGAATGTTTTTTTCCAAAGATATTAACAAAGTTAATTGCTTCATCAATATCATTAACTATTTTTATAGATACTTTTAAGCCTAAAAATTCTTCACTCCATATTTTTTTAACAATTTTGACTTGATGGTTTTTTAGACTTCTTTTCAAAATAGAATATATTTTTTCTTTAATATCCATATGAAGGATTATAGTATCCAAAGAATTACATGCGAAAGGCTTGGTAACTTTTGAATTGATGATTATCGACTCTACAATCGATAAATCAGCGCTTTTATCGATATATATTCTTGCTCCGCCTGATGAATGAGCTAAAACAGGAATAGAGGAATTATCTTGAATATTTTTAACCATTTTGTAACCACCTCTAGCAATAATGAGATCAATAATTTCATTGCGCTTGATAAGAGTCTTAATAATCTGCTTATCTTTTGAATCAATAAAAGTAACCGTTCCTTTAGGAAAATTCGCTTGTTTTAACGCTTCAACAATACATTCATAAAAGACTTTATTTGTCTGCAATGCCTCGGACCCGCCTTTTAAAATCGCTGTATTCCCTGATTTAATGCATAAAGAGGCAACGTCGATTGTTACCTCAGGTCGGGCTTCATAAATAACCAAAATTGTACCGATTGCTACCCTTATTTTTTGCAAGATTAGTTTATCCTTTCTCTTTTTTTCCTCAATTATTTTTCCTAAACCACTATTTAGACTTCTAATCTCAAGTACTTTTTGAATAATTTTCTCTATTCCTGATTTATCAATAACGAGCCTTTGAATAAAAACTTCTGATACGTGGTTTTTTCTTGCTTCTTTTACATCTTTATCATTTGCAGAAATAATTGTTCTCTCTTTTTTCCTGATAATGTTTGATAGCAATAGTAAAAACTTATTTTTATCTTCTTCGGATTTATTTGATAACTCTAAAAAGGCGGACTTAATTTTTCTACCATCGATTTTACTCATAGAATTGTATTAAGTAAAATATTTTTAACTTTTCCGTTTAATAAGCGTGTTTTAATACCAATTTTGCCTAAATGATATGTGACCTGTTGTTTTGCCTCTCCACCACCTATACCGTAGGATGAACCTTTCATGGTTGATAAAATAAAAAATTCTTTCGTTTTTAATAAAGTAGCAATTTCCGCTCCGAGAAAATCATTTCCTGAAAAACTATTTAGATCAACAACGTCATTCTCATTAATGAAAGGAACATATCCTGCTTTAAGATAATTATTAAGAACTTCAAATAAATTTTCGGATTCAATATCTTTTTTAGTAAGTAAAATTTGAGCAATCTGCAAATTATTATTTTTAAAGATAGTGTTAAATGTTGAAGTAAGTAATACTTGTCCTATCCCGGCCGCTTCCTGCCTTAAAACTTTATCACTCTTTTTTAAGTCAACGAAATTTGATCCACAAGCAACAGCGCCAGAGATAACTAAAACCACGCCGATCCCTGCCTCCATAAGAGAAGCTATCTGTTGTGCGATTTGAGCAATTCGATACTCATCCAGCTTATTTCTTCTGGTGAGTAGCACACTGCTCCCAATTTTCACTACATATGTATTTTCCATATTTTTGGACATAAAAAAAACCTCGCCGCTACCATCTATTCGTTAATAAATAGACTGATAAGGACGAGGGCTAATTCTCGTGGTACCACCTTACTTTGATCTTAAAAAAAATACACCTAAACCGTAGGTGTATGTCTTTTATCAAGATATCTCTTTTTAGTGCTCCGATTTTTACAATCGACACACCTTGGATTTATTTGTACGGTGTCCTTCCGTCGTACTCATCGTACGCAGCTTGTTTGGCGGGAAACCAAACTTTACGCTTTTCCAAATTATAAGTAAATTATATCATAAATATTAAAAAATGTGTTATAATAGATTTCAAGATTGTAAGAATCTGCTTTTGTATAATATACATTAATATACATATATAAGCTCTCTTAATTTTATTTTCTAAAAAATAGAGCTTTTTGGGCTCTTACCTTCTTTATTTTATTATTTTGTTTATTATTATCTTATGTATAATCGTCCTTTTCGTCGAAACAGTTATCACAGTTCAAGTCGTGTTAATCGGTTTAGTGGATCCCGCAACAGAGCCCCAAATCCTGCATCAATATATGCATATATTTCAAAAGCCTCAGTCCAAGGACCAATTATTGATCAGGTTCAAACAACCATGCAATTTAATGATTTACCTATTAACGATAAGTTGAAAAATAATATTGCCCATCGTGGTTATGCTCAACTTATGCCAATTCAAGAAAAAGGAATTCAAGCGATTCTTGATGGAAAAGATGTGATTGGAATTGCTAATACTGGCACAGGAAAAACCGCCGCTTTTCTTATTCCTTTAATCGAAAAAATAATTAAAAATCCAACATACAGAGCGCTTATTATTACTCCAACCCGAGAACTTGCTCTTCAGATTCGGGATGAACTGCGTTCTTTTGTTAATGGTCTGTCTATCTATGGCACTTTCTGTATTGGTCAATCATCAATGCGCAACCAAATTTATGAACTGCGTCGCAATCCTCATGTTGTTATTGGAACTCCTGGAAGATTAAAAGATCTAATTGAACGAAGAGCGCTTAATTTATCAGGATTTAAAATGATTGTGCTTGATGAAACCGATCAAATGTTGAATATGGGATTTATTCATGATGTTAAACATATTATTTCTTTTCTTCCAAAAAAAAGACAGTCTTTATTTTTTTCTGCAACTGTTTCGCCTGAAATCAACCGTCTAATTCAGTCTTTCGTTGTAAATCCAATTACAATTTCCGTTAAAACTCAGGAAACCACTAGTCATATCCGTCAAGATGTGGTGCGTTTAACAAATGGAGAATCAAAGGGTGATGTGTTAAATAAGCTGCTTCGGGGCGAGGAGTTTAAAAAAATCCTGGTTTTTGGAAGAACAAAAATGGGAGTGGAACGCTTAAGTCGGGAACTTTTTTCCAAGGGATTTCGCGTGGCCTCCATCCACGGGGACAAACCCCAAATGAAACGCCAACAAGCAATCCGGATGTTTAAGGAAAATGTTGTAAGTATTTTGGTTGCCACTGATGTTGCGGCTCGTGGTCTTGATATTCCAAACGTCACTCATGTTATCAACTACGATGTTCCGGCAACCTATGAAGACTATATCCACCGCATTGGCCGCACTGGACGCGCCAACAACACCGGCACTGCTTTGACATTGGTTTAACATACTTGTTATAAAATCACTTCTCCATCGTTTAAAACCGATATGGAACGAATCGTGAGTTTTTTTAAGAAGAATCTTTATTAAAATCTCTGCGAAAAAGAAGATGTTAAAAATTACAGCTTTTTATTTTTTTTCTTAACTAAAAGTTAAACCATCAATATGATTTTTGGCAGCTTCACTTAATAAGCCATCCATGGTTTGTTGGTCTGCATAAACCTGTGCCCATTGTCCTAATGCCGGACAAAATCCTTGGAACTTATTCTCTTCTTCTCCACCAACCCAGCGTAAACTACACCTACCTTCTGTTCCATGAGGTTTGTGTTCTTGTGGACAAAAAGCACCCGCCTTCTTTGGAAAATATCTTGGTTGATCTAATAAAACTGCCAGAGTTCCAGAAATAATATCTATAGAGAAACCCACTAGAAATCTACAAGTATTTACTTAAAAAATTTG
>PFTH01000011.1 GCA_002789465.1 Candidatus Roizmanbacteria bacterium CG_4_9_14_0_8_um_filter_34_12
CACCGGGTCGAGCCGGAGCAACAGGATAGCCTTCAAAGGAACAGGGTGAAAGTCTCATCCAAAAATTTGTATGTTTTATAACGTCTCGAAAACAAATATAACTAATTTCATTCTCACATTTTTGCTGGTTAAGAGTACAACTTGACTCACAAGAACTACTTGAAAATTGCTCCCAGTAAGTTTGTGGACTTAGCCCTTTTCTACACCAGTATCCGATTCCGTTTTCGCATTTGGTTTGATTTTCATCTAAGGGAGCACAATTAGAAAATGAACAAGAATTATTATAAAAAGTAGCAAAAAAGGTGCGATTATCCGTTGTTTGTTTGTAACATTGTTTATTATGTCCATCTTCACATTTCCAATCGTGTGTAGGATCGCAATTTTGAAAAACACACGTTCCGCCCCAGAGCCAATAGGTTTTGTTTTGTAAATAATCTAATCGACATGAATACCTGTTTCCATCTGCACAAATCGTTGTACCTTTAGTACAAATCCCCGTCGGGGCCGAAGAAGACTGGCTGGAACTGGAGGAACTGCTTCTGGGAGTAGCGTTTCCCTGACAAGTCCATTGATGAAACATTACTGTGCAACCTCCACAAATAGTATCTGCACAAATTGAACCTTTATTACAGTGTTCACCAGCTGCGCAATTTGAATCGTTTTGACATTGCTCTTCATTACTACAATTTGACGCTATAGCTTGGTGATTGAATACTATAAAATAGAAAAAAAAGTAAATAAAAAAAACTGCAAAAATACTAATTATTCTAGAAATTTTCATATCATTTTTTATCCAATTAAAAAATCATTTTTTTAACATCATTTTAATTTTATAATGCTTTTGTTTATTTTTTATTAATATAATAAAGACCAAACAAACCCAAACCCAAAGCTATAATCATTAAAATATTATTTAAAGTATTGACATCCATATTATTTCCTTTTAAAAAACCAATAGTAACTTCCTATTCCAAATAACATAAAATAAATCATTGCTATCCAATAATAAGTATCAAAATTAGCATTCATTTTAAAAATTTCAAAGAAACTTGTAAAAAATACAGCATCCCAATAAAAGCTACAACTGATTTTATACTAAAAACTAATTGATTTCCAATCCCGGTAAAAATTGGCGTAATCGCTCCGGCTGTTAACAAAACTAAGGCTAAATTATTATAAAACGTTGCAAGATTTTCTTTTTGTTTATCATTTAAATGCTTCATATTTTCTGTTTTTATCCAATTAAAAAATCATAATATATACAATATATAAATACAAGTAGTATATTATATGATACGAATAATACAAAATAACAAAGTCAGGCGCCGACTGGTGTCTGATGAAATCAGGTGCTGAATAGTACCTGATGCGAGTGCCGCGAATATGCGAATTAAAAATAAATTGTTAAATTGTTATATTGTTAAAAATGTCATTGCGAGCGTAGCGAAGCAATCCCGTTACAAATAGGACTTATTATATTGCCAACTGCTACCTGCAAATCGCTAATCGCTCAAATCAGATTGATTTCAAGTGCCACCAGGAAAACCAATTGCGTAACTGAAATTGGGCTGTGGTAAGTGATTGATAATAAGTGAAAGGAGAAAAAATTATAAAGCAAAGAAAAACCACAATTACAAAAAACGATGCACCCCCATAAATCAGCCATTTTCTTTTGATAATTTGATCATGATAAAAATAACTAAATAAGGCTCCAGAACTTATTAAAGATAATAATAATGGTAAAAAATAATGATATAAATACATCACGCGTTTTAATGTTAATATCGAAAACATGTACGCGCAGTACAATGACAAAATAATCATGAGTATTTGATATAAACGTTTATCTTTTATCTTTAGTCCAAAAATGAGTTTACTTAACAATAAAACAACACTAAAAATAATGCTTAAAATACCCGTCCCCCAAATGATTGGATTTGCTTGCAAATATAAATAACGAACTTTATCTCCGCTTTTATCCCAACGATAATTGATTGTTTTGTTTCCAAACGGCCAAGTCCAAGGTTGACTGCCGTTTTCATCGGCTTTGCAAGCGTCATAAACCGGAACCCCTTTTTCATAGTGGGGAATAAATAATATTTGGTCGCGGATCATCAATGGAGCGTTAATTAAATTAGAAGTCTTCTTTTGATTAAGAATTTTTTTATATGGTTCTGTTGCTTCATAATAATTGTTATTAACCACTTTATTTGCCAAACGAATATGAAGGTAATAAGTACCTAAAAATATAATAAGAATTAAAATCGTAACAATAAATACACGATCAATGGCAATTGATATTAATTCCCATACTTTGATTTTTTTTTGTTTCACTTCAAAATAAAAACAAATAGGAATAAGCAGGAGTAATATCCAGCTATTAAGTTTGACTGACAAAGCCAGTCCAATTAGTATGCCTAGTATTAGATAGTGTCGTAAAGTGTATTTTTTTCTTTCAATCAAATAAAAGAACCATGTTAAAGTCGCCAAAAAGAAAAAAATCTGAATACTATCCAACATCGCTCCCCTACTATGAACAATAAGCGCATTATCAAACAAATAAAGACCGGAAAACAGTCCAGCTAAAACCGGATTTTTTAAGATCAATAAAAGAATCAAATAAAATAGACCGGCAGATAAAGTGGCTGTTAACGCGGGAAAGAAACGCATCCCAACAAACGAAAACCCAGCCGGAATATCTTTGATATAGTCCGTATTGATAAAACTTGTCGTAGCCAACTTAACGTTTGGCTTAAAAATTAACTCCCCGGCAGCAATCAATAACTTTCCCAAAGGTGGATGCGGCTCCATAAAAAAAGAACCATTAATGTACTTATAAGCAGATGCAATAAAATAATTCTCGTCCCAAAAAAGATTGGGAGGATTTTGATAATTGTGAAAATAAGTGAAAAAAGAAAAAACTAAAACAATTATCATCCCTCCAATTGCAAGGTAGTGTTGATGGGTTAACTTCTTCATAAATTAAATATTAACAAAGAAAAACACGTTAACAAGTAAACTCAAACATATTGCTAAAACCAAACCAAAATAACGAACTAATATTAAATTTTTTTCACCTGCCTTTTCTATCGCAAAACCATAAATAAAGGCAAATGATATTAAAGATGGAAAGATATAGCGAAAATCTGTATTACATGCGGCAGGAAAACGAATTCGATAAAAAATAAACATTGTTAGTAATAACAACAAACTTAGTCCAAAAAAAGCAACTGCACGATAGTTTTTTTTATTAACAAAAAATATCGATAAACTGGAAAATCCAATCATTAATAGTGCAACAAAACTCATCACAACTGCCAAATCACGACTCCATTCTTTGTTAAAACTAAACTCACCAAAAAGGCTACTTTTTATCAAATAGTTCCAAAAATATTGCCTACCAGTACGATCTTCCCAAGCAGATACAAATGGTTCATGCATATATGTTTGGAGGTCAAAAAATAAATAATTAACTGGTTTATTCCCAACTTGAAGTCTTCCGTCAATTTGATCTGAACGTGTAATTCTTGAAAGTAAAGTTTGACTAACCTGTTTTTGCTTAACATAAGGGATTAAAAAAAGGAACATTAATATAAGAAAACCTACAAAATAAACTACTAGATGTTTAAAATTAAATCGGTTTCGATATATTACTAATATAAGAATCAAACATAACAGTGCGATTGTATTGACTTTGGTTAATAATCCAAGTAACGCAATAATTATTCCCCAAATGAGAAATTGATTTTTCTTTGACCTAAACCAGATGTTAATAAAAAGCAAGCCTAAGATATAAAAGAAATAATATAAAATATCATTACTAATCCTGATTGAATGAATTATTCCAGATGGCCAAAATACTAAAATTAATCCCGCGGAAAGAAATGATAATTTGTTTTTCAAATTTTTTTTTAACAAAACCAAACCAAAAATCATCATAAACATAAATAGTATTAGATTTAAAAATTGAAGCGAAGAAAATGGATTTGTAAAACCAAAAAAACCAATAATTTTTAAATAAATACCTGAAATAATATAGTAGAGTGGTTTTTGATGACACTGGTAACAGTAATTTATATCTGGTAAACGAAAATGTGTTTGAACATAATCAACAAATTGAAAATGGCCTGGGACATCATGTTCTCTCACATTAAACCTGGTATACATCAAGTAAATACAACGCAAAATAAAACCTCCAATTACTAAAAAAATTGTGATTAGGGGTGATGAGTCGATAACCATAATCAGCAAACTCAATATTGCAATAATTAATATCAGTGTAAGTAAAATCAAAATAAAATTAATCGGATCTGATAGCGAGTTTTGCCAATATAAACCAAGCGCGCCCCCTTCGTTATGTAAAGAAACCATCACTTGATTGCTTCCGATTTTCAAATATGGTTTTAAATCCAAATCATATCCCCTTTCGCTGCCACAAATGGGTTGATTCATTTTTGAATTTAACACATCCTGATTATTGACTTTAAGAGCAATTAAGCAATCATCAGGATCGATATTTATATTAGTTTGTGAAAAAGGAAGGTAGTTGAGGTTGGCTGTCATTGAATAATCAACGGTATTAGCGATTGGTTCTAGATAATAAAAATTATTTGATTTTTCCAGTTTTTGGTTTACCCCTCCATAGTGAATATCTGTTAATCTTAAAGTTGTGGCCGATTGAAAAAACATCACTAGAAGTAAACCACAAACAAGATAAATCAAAGTTGGGAATAATTTATGTAGACGTTTAAACAACATAGTATAAAATTATGATAACATATTTTATGCGTCAATCATTTTGGTTAGTTATCATTCTTATTATCGGGATTACTGTACGTGTTGTTAATTTCGGTCAAATCCCACCAGGATTAAACCAAGATGAAGCAAGTATTGGTTATGAATCATTTGCTACTTTAAAATATGGAGTTGATCGAAATGGATACAAGAATCCAGTTGTATTTATTGCTTATGGTGACGGCCAACATGGACTTTATGCATATCTATCTTGGCCTTGGATAGCCTTGTTTGGTTTGAATGAATTTTCCACCAGATTAACCGGCCTTTTTTTAGCAATTGTGTCTCTATGGTGTTTCTATTATTTAATCAAGCTTATCTCCAACCAAAACACTGCGCTGATTTCGGCTTTTTTGCTGGCAATAAATCCTTGGCACATTATTATGAGCCGTTGGTCACCGGAATTTAATATCCTACCGGCGTTTTTTTTATTTGGAGTTTGCTTATTAACGATTTCATTAAAAAAACCCTTAGTCTTTCCAATAGCTGGATTTTTTTTAGCATTAGGTTTTTATACATATGGTGCCGCTTTGTTCTTTGTCCCCGTCACTGTTTTTTTACTATTTTCCGTAGTAATTTTATCTAAAAAAGTTCCTTTCGTAGATATTGGAATTGGGGTCTTGGTTTTTTTATTAATATCACTTCCGGCTTTGTTATATATGTTAATTAATGTTTACAATTATCCCGAATTACGCACGAGTTTAATTTCTATCCCACATTTAACTGGATCTCCCCGATGGAGTAGTATTTCGTTACTTTTTCAAGATAATTTTTTACTGAATTTTTTTACTAATTTAATTAGTTTCCTTAAACTATTGTTAACAACTCAGTTTGATGGTTTAATTTGGAATGCAATTCCTGAGTTTGGTTATTTATATCTTTGGTCAATTCCCCTAATGCTTTTTGGCCTTCTCATTACCATAAAAACAATCTATTTAAATGTCATAAAAAAACAGTTTAATAAACAACTAATTATTTTTATCTGGTTTATCGGAGCAGTCAGCTTGGGATTAATTTCTCATGTTAATTTAAATCGGATCAATACTATTTATTTTCCTCTCATTTATTTTACAGCTGTTGGAGTAGTCGCAATAAAAAATCATTATCAACAATTGTTTCGATTTATTATAGTTCTATATTTAGTTTTTTTTATTTTATTCACGCATCATTATTTTACAATTTATCCAAAAGATATCGGTTCTGCTTTTTTTGCTTCGTTTGGTCAAGCAATTAATTATGCCACCAAGATATCGCCACAGGATAAAAAACTTGTGATAACCAATCATGTTAATATGCCATATATTTATGTACTTTTCTACAAACAAATTGATCCAAGAAAATTTGCAAATACTGTTGTTTATGAAAACCCAGGGGCTGATTTTCAAAACGTCAAGTCATTTGATCGCTATATATTTGGAATCGATCCAAGTCAACTTGACCAGTCAGATACCTTTATTTTCCATAATAACGAAGAAGAATATTTCAACAACCAACAGTTTATTATCAAGCGTTTTGACAATTTTTCTGTTGCCAGTAAAATAAATTTCTATGAAAAATAGTTTACCCCGTAATCAGAAAGCTTTGGGTATTGGTTCGGCGGTGAATAAGCATTCATCACGGATTAACAATAAAAATACCTCGATTTTAAATTCGAAATTGCGGGATTTACATAAAGTAATAATTGTCCTTCCTGCTTATAATGCTCAGAATACACTATTAAAAACTTATCAAGCAATTCCTAGTAAATACAAAAATAATCTTATTTTGGTTGATGACAAGAGCACTGATAAAACAGTTAAAGTTGCAAATAAACTCAAACTAATTTCCGTGATTACTCATGATAAAAATCAGGGGTATGGAAGTAATCAAAAAACTTGCTATCAAAAAGCCCTCGAAAAAAAAGTTGACATTATTGTTATGCTTCATCCTGACTATCAATATCCACCTGAATTAATTGAACCAATGGTGGCAATGATAAAAACAGGAAAATTTGATTGTATTCTTGGCTCACGAATCTTAACCGGACTCGCCTTAAAAGGAAGAATGCCATTATATAAATATGTTGCCAATCGATTATTAACGTTAATTGAAAATATATGCACAGGTGCAAAATTATCCGAATATCATACTGGCTTACGTGCCTATAAAGCATCTATATTGAATACAATACCTTATATAAAAAACTCTGAAGATTTTATTTTTGATAATCAAATTCTCCTACAGATTATCGCGAATGGATATCGAATTGGAGAAATTAGTTGCCCGGCACGATACTTTCCCCAAGCTTCTTCAATAAATTTTATTCGTAGCATTAAATATGGATTTGGCTGTCTATTTTGGGGTTTTATTTTTCTACTGGGAAGAACAAAAATTTATCATCATCCTTTGTTATATTTTAATTAAAAAGTTATTTATCTTATTTCTCATCTTGATTAATCCCCTTTTGCCAAACTTCAATAATTAATGATGCATCTTGTGTATCAACAATTCCATCGTAGTTTAGATCAGCTTTGGCCACTTTAGTTGGGTCTTTTCCCGTGTTGTTTTGAATAATTAGCTGAATCATGACATAGTCAAGTGAGTCAACCTTACCATCAGCGATTCCCTGTTCTCCGGTAATGTCTCCGGCAAAGAAAGTTAGTCCAGATAGATCAAGATCGGTTGTGTTTGAGGATAATGTAATTGTATTTTCTCCACAATCATAAAGAGTGCTTGAATCGCGTCCGCTTAAACTACACACTTTTCTTTGAAGATGTTTGTCTGGTTTAACTAAAAATACATAATCATTACTTGGAACTAACCGTTGCTCAAACTGTCCATGCCAAAGATAATCCGATGATAAACTTGCAATAAAACTAATGGAATCATTATCTATCTCAACTCCATTCTTTAATATTTTGAGCTTAGTCAGGGCAGATTGATTAGCAATCCAATTTAAAACCCCTTGCATTCTATATTTTATCTTTATTACTACTTTTACAGATTCTTGGGATGAGGAGGAGGAGGTAGAAGCATTGGATGAACTGGACGATAAAGAACTTTGTTCAGAAGATGAACTTGATGACGCAACTGAGCCACTTGATGAGGACTGACTACTAGATGAACTTGTTGAAAACTCCCCCACTCCTCCACTTATTTCAGTTAATGTTGAATCGGAATTAATTTGATAAAGTTTAAAATTATCAATCAACAGTTGTGGAATGCCGGTAATTAACGCCTTTCCACTAATAGTTACTAAATTAACGTCTGTATTTTGTAAAAGCAGTTCTCCTTGGGCAGTGGAAATCTCTGCTTGAATATTAATTTTCCCTAGTTGATTAACTGTGTCTTTATTACTAGTATCTTGTCCTAAATCCTGACTAATTACACCGGTTTTATATTCTATTGAGGTAATTTGCACCTTTGCGTTGTCAAAGTTAATTGTTAGAAGATAACCGATTATGTTTAGGTTTTGATTCGGATTTGCTTTAAGCGTGTAACTAAAAGTATTGTTTTCCGCTATTTGGACAGGAATCGGATCAACTCTTAATAAAACTGTTGGTGTGCCACTGGCTTTTGATTTTTTATTAAACCATCCTTTTGTTACACCGTAAACAATTGTCAGAATCCCAATAATTAATAAAATACCAGTGGTAATAATTATTTTTTTTCTTATCATTTGTTGATTTTTTTAATAATAATATCTCTGTCTTGATCGTTAACTTGACCATCTTTGTTAACGTCTGCATTCATTCCCATTGGGAGCATCCCTGAATAAGCTGCCCGAATAAAATAGTAATAATCAAGCATTTCAATTTTATTATTTTGATCAACGTCACCAATTATGGGTATCGGCGTTGGTGATGTTGTCAGTTGCGGTGGAAAAGTCGGATAAATCGTATTTATACCACGCAATCGTAACGATAAATTTTTTAACTGTTCTGCTGTAAGAATGGAATAAT
>PFTH01000058.1 GCA_002789465.1 Candidatus Roizmanbacteria bacterium CG_4_9_14_0_8_um_filter_34_12
TAAAATCAAAATATAATTTGGTTTGGATTAAATTCTGACGGGATTGCTTCGTCTTTCCGCTAAACGGGATTCTTCGCAATGACAATGTTTTTACGGAATAAGTATAGCTTGTTCTGATATAATTTCATATATTTTGACCTATGGATAACATTCGCAACTTCGCTATTATTGCCCACATTGACCACGGTAAGTCAACCCTGGCCGATCGGTTATTAGAGTTGACGGGAATGGTTAAAGTTGGAGAACATAATGAACAGATGTTAGATCGTAATCCAATATCGCGCGAACGGGGAATCACGATCAAGCTTGCACCAGTGAGAATGATATATAAAAATTCGAAATACGAAGCACGAAATCCGAAACAATTTAAAAATTTGAATTTTGAAAATTCGAATTTGTTTCGAAATTCGGATTTAGAAATTCGAAATTTATCAAATTCAGAATTAGATTATATTCTGAATTTGATCGATACTCCCGGTCATGTGGATTTTTCGTACGAAGTGGATCGAACATTGGCTTGTGTTGAGGGTGTGATTCTTTTGGTTGATGCAACACAGGGGATTCAAGCGCAAACAATTGCCAATGCATACAAAGCAATTGATAAAAATCTGGTTATTATTCCGGTAATCAATAAAATTGATATGGCAAATGCCCAAATTGAACAAACAAGACAGCAATTGATTGATTTTCTCGGAGTTACCAAAGAAGAGATTCTTCTTGTATCGGCGAAAACCGGAGAAGGTGTGGAAGAGGTACTAAGAAATGTGATAGGTAGAATACCAGCTCCCAATAAAACCACAATTTTCAATGATCCCTTCGACAAAGCTCAGGGTAAGCAATTATCAACAAAAACATTAAAAAATATAACCGATAAAAACGAACCATTAAAAGCGCTAATATTTGATTCATATTATGATCCGCATCGTGGAGTGATTGCGTTTTTACGAGTTTTTAGTGGAAGTGTAAAACGAGGTATGAAAGTGCGTTTATGTCAATCACAAAAGACAGTTGATATTTTAGAAGCAGGAATTTTTACTCCTGATTTATTGGCAAAAGATAGTTTAAATGATGGAGAAATCGGGTATATTGCAACCAACCTCAAAAATATTCATCAGGTTGATGTGGGAGATACGGTTGTTAATGAAAAAAGCAATGACCCTCCCTTACCGGGTTATAAAAAGACAAAACCAATGGTGTTTGCATCGGTTTTTACAACAGATACGGCAGATTATTTAAATTTAAAAAAGGCCTTAGAAAAATTATATTTAAATGACTCATCACTTCAATTTAATTCAATTTACAGTAAAGCACTTGGTGCCGGATTCCGAGTGGGATTTTTAGGATTATTACATGCCGATGTAGTTCGAGAGCGATTGGAACGGGAGCATAATCTTAGTTTAGTATTGACTCCGCCGCAAGTTGAATATGAAAAAAATGGTTTAACATTTTTAGAGCCAATTGTTAAAATATTTCTTATCACCCCTAATCAATATACCGGGGCTGTGATGCAATTATGTGAAAATTATCGTGCTCAATTTATAACAATGGATAACAAAAACCAAATAACCTTAACCTATGAGATGCCGCTTTCGGAAATGATAACGGATTTTTATGACAGTTTAAAAAGTGTGTCTTCAGGCTATGCTTCGTTGGATTGGGAAATTTTAAAGTTTGTTCCGGTCAAAGCGGATAAGTTAATGTTACTTTTAAATAATGAACCAATTGAAGAATTTTCTGAAATTGTGGTTCAGGAACGTGCCTATGAAAAAGCCAGTCAATTGGTGAAAAAAATGCGCGAAATCATTCCCCGTCAGCAATACGAAATAAAAATACAAGCGCAGTATAAAGGTAAAATTATTGCTTCGGAAAGGATTAGTCCATTTCGTAAGGATGTGTTGATTAAAAGTGGAAAGGTGATTGGTACGGGAGATGTTGGTCGGAAAAAAAAGTTGCTGGAAAAACAAAAAGAAGGAAAAAAGAAAATGAAAATGATCGGACGAGTAGAGATTCCTAAAGATGCGTTCTTAAAACTCTTCAATAAAAACTCATAACGCGAAGCGTGTAACGTGTAACCGAGTTTGACTTGGCGAAGAGTTATTAACAATGAAACAATGTAACAATTAAATAGTTGAACAACAATCTTCTTATAAAATGAGTCTGATTATCATCAGAGCTATTGGGATTCCAACTACCGCGGCTGGCCAATATTTTTTTATATCTAATTTACTTGGTACTTTTGTAGGCGTTAGAGTTGGAGTTTTAGGAGGAATTTTTATTGGTGGTTTTAGCGTTGATTCATTTGTAACTGTGTTTCCATAAGTATGATAATAATAGTCTTTGTCTGTGGTTGGTGAAATTTTTATTGTGATGCTTGATGTTGGTCGTGGCGTTGGTGAAGAGCCATATGTTGGGATGGGAGTTGGTGTTTGAGTTGGAGTTGGGTTGACAATTAAGGTAATTGTTCTTCCTCCGGTTGACCAACGAGGCCATCCATAGTGAAGACCGCCGTTTGGATAGTGTTGAGAAATGATAGAATCAGCTTTAGGAGAAAAATAGAGCGTATTGATGTCGTTGCTTTCGTCAACGTAAATACCTGCATATCCATTTACATTTGATTGAAGCGGACTGGAAAACCAAGTACGATTAGTGCAATCAGTATCGTTTGAGTTTAAAAATACTCCAGACTGATCAGTGATCCAACTGGATACACAAACATTTTTTTCTGCTGGAATATTTCTTGGTGTTCGGAAAAATACTTCAATATATGGTGTTGGTGAAGGCATAGGAGTTGGACTTGGTGTAGGTGTTGGGGTAAGTGTAGGCGTTGGTGAAGGTGTTGGTGTTGGAGTTGGAGATGGTGTTGGAGTTGGAGGATTAGTTGTATTGGGTGGATTTTCGTTAGTAGAGTCACAATTTGTATTTGCCTTAATTGCAAAAGCTTGTCCTCCACTCCATAAATTATTTTCAGGTGTATAGCATCCTCCATCAGTTGGATTGACTGTGTTAATGTCCAGTTGTCCTATCTGGCAGTTTGGAATATATATTGAATATGTTTTTGTTTCACCAGCTTGAAGTATGTCTGTAATGTGATTGTTGTATTGATTACACTGATAACCTTCATAAGGAAGTTGTCCGGAAAAGGGGCAAAGATTATATTGAATCCAAATCGTAACCGGTTGATTTTTCCAGTTAATTAAGTTTAATCGATCAGAATTTAATTTGTTGACCATCCCCCCATCCGGCGTACAGATTAAGCCATTATTCGATTGCGCTTTTTCTTGCCAGTGTGGAACTAGTTTAATAAAAAATATTGTTAAAAAAATTACAAGAATTGACAACCAAAGTGAGCTAAAATGAATTGTATTTTTTGAGTGATGATGAAGTTTATGGAGACGGTGTCCAATCTTATGAATGGGATGATTTGAATGACGATGTAGGGTGTGGAATTTTCGATGATGTTCTTTAAATTGAGACACAGAAAAGTTCTAATTTATAATTAATCTAATTTTATTATAGTAACATTTTAAATCATGCGCCAGTGGATATTAGGGTCTTTTTTCATGA
>PFTH01000223.1 GCA_002789465.1 Candidatus Roizmanbacteria bacterium CG_4_9_14_0_8_um_filter_34_12
TGGGCAAGGAGCGATTCTTGAGAATTATAATCTGGCTGTTCAAAATCTAAGTCAAATTCCTCCATTACCCTCAAATCAATGACCATGAATATCAAGACCCTGTTCCAATTTCTTTCCCCATTTCTTTTTATTAGTCCGACACTTCCATTCTTCTTTAAGGCATTCCCTTACAAGAGTTTTGGTTAATAAGGGACATTAGATTTTTATATGTTTCTTGAGCATTTTTACTTGAAAGATATCCATTGTTGACAAAATGTTAAGTTGTTTGATCTTTTTCAAGCAGTTGAGACATATATGAATATGTAACAGGAAAATCTGAATTCAATGTCAGAGGCGGGCCGTTTGAGTAGATTTGGACGATCAAGTAAATTTAAAGGTTTGGGTGGAGTTAAATAAGCCGTGTTTTCGTGAATATTATCCATAATTTATTTTTAATAAATACTCTCAATAAGAATAGGGAAGCCTTATCCGTCTCAATAAATTAATCTTTAGTATTTTAATACTAAACTTTTAAAAGTTAGGAACTTTACACTTAATTAAGTTTTTTTATCTAACCTTAAGTCTTCACCAGAGAAATTATTGATTTTTAGGTTTAATAGTCTCTATTGGGGATCAATGCTTGGTTCATAACACTTTCATCATTTTTTTTTGTGACACCGTTATGAGGGAACGATACTGAAATGAAAGCTTTATCATCTTGTAATTTGAGACGCTGTATTTTCTGGAATAGATCATCCCATGTTAATGCTTCTGTTGCTGAGATAAATGGACTATTAATTACACCTCTGTCAATTACACCAAGCACTTGTCTTATGCTCGTGTCAGGTTCGGCATTGAGTAACCCCGTCCAAGGTATATAAAGGCCGTCTGATGTTAGGTATATTTTGCGTAGCTCTGGAGTTATTCGAATATTAGCCGTGTGAATGAGGCTGTTTGATACTAACTCTGGCATACCGTTTAAAATACCACAGCCATCTGGTGTATTAATTTTTTGTCGAAATGATATTGCTAGTTGTTGTTTTACACGCGGATCTTTGGCTGCTTCTTTAATCGATATTTCTTTTTCAGCAGCGATTTTTCTAACCAAATTTAATGTTTTTTGATCATAGTGTTCATTTCTATTATCTGTTAAGACATTATATCCTTGATCATAGGTTGCAATGGCGATCGTGTCTGCGACATGAGCAATAGAAACAGATTGATTATTGTAATCAATAAGAGCAATTGTTGCTGCCATACCAGGAATACTGAGTGTATCGTTGTAATCAACTCCCTCAACCTTACCAAGTTCTTTACGAAGCCAATCATTAAGAGTGACCATCACTTCTTTAGCAGTTAATTCTTTTAATTCTTCTAATTTCGCATATTCAGCTGTCGTGGGAAAACCAAGTGCAGCCAGATGGGAAACATAAAAGGCACCGCTAATACCAAAAGGTTCCAGTCCGGTGATTGGTCTTTGACTGCTTGCACCATCATAGACAGCTACGAGTAAACGATTGGAACCAATTGGATATATACAAATTGCGTCTTCATTTAATTTTTGTTCTACTTGTCCACCTTGCGTACCATAAAAAAGTTCCAGCGTTGGTGCGATTTCCGAATGAGCCAACCGTAAAGACCTACCTGCTTGAAAATCTTGGAGAGAATCAAGAGGAGTTGATCCAAAAAAGAAATTAAAAAAAGGATTATTTCCAGTGGCAAAATTTTTTAAAAACCAAAAGTATGGATGATTGCTATTGACAAGATCAGAAAGTTTTGTTTGGGCGACGGTTGGAGTTTCAGGTAAACCATAATTATGTGCATCTGGATAGTCTTTGTAGTTTAGTTTCATGAAGAAAATTATAGCAGAATTATTAGTTTTTCTCAAGGAATAGGGCTTAACGTAAGAGTTCACGGTCTTTGACACGAGGCTTGTAAAAGTAAATTCCTTGTCTGCTCAAAAGGATTTAGGTTTTGTAGTCTCCATGTACCAAATAAT
>PFTH01000131.1:0-354 GCA_002789465.1 Candidatus Roizmanbacteria bacterium CG_4_9_14_0_8_um_filter_34_12
TTGTAATCATCAAATTCTATTATTATTTCCCGGAAATATCAAGATACAACAAATAGGAATAAATTATCCAAACGATGGAGCAGTTGTCCCACCAACTGATCTACCACACGACTGACAAAAACTCGCCTAAGTTTATGGGTAAATATCTTATTTGGAGAAAAAAAGAGACAAACTGTGTTTTCACGTGAAGCTGTGATGGTCTTGACATGGGGAAAAAAATACTTTAGTATGTATTTAGGTAAATTTACTTTTCTAAAATATATGAAAGAACCTACAGAAGAAGTAGAATTAAGGAATATTGCCGGTGAACCGCTTACGCAAGAAGACATAGAAAATTTGTATACCAGGTTTCGT
>PFTH01000131.1:393-1692 GCA_002789465.1 Candidatus Roizmanbacteria bacterium CG_4_9_14_0_8_um_filter_34_12
AAAATCGGAGAAACGAGAGCAACTGTTTCTGTAGGGCTTGATCGAATTGAGACGGTTTTAAGGATGGCAGCTGCTAATTTTCCAAGAATAAAGGAAGAGCTTGTTACGCCTGTTACAATAACAGACAATCTTGGTAGATATGTAATTAAAAGAAGCAGCAATCGTATAGAAGTTACTCTATGCCAATTCTTACGTAGGGAGGATGATCCACACTTTGAGATGGCTGCTGGCTCAATGAGCATTGGGAAAGAAGGGGTATCCGGTGAGGTGATAGGAAACATTTATGAAAGGAAAAATAGTGCGGGTCAGGATATGCGGGAAGAACACGGTCTTCAATTTGACTATAAGGATGAAGGACAAAGCATGGAAGCGACAGCTTTTGACAAAAGAATCACTGTTTTAAGCCCAACATTGTTAAAAGTAGAGAGACGAACAGTAGAACAACCTTTTAGAGCAAAATTAGACCAGGTAGGTAAGGCAACGATAATAAGGGGTTTGCTTCATGAAAGCACAGACACACAGAGATACGGATAAAACAATGAGGTGTCCCCCATATACTAAGAACATATCTTTAGGGTAAGTGATGTTTCAAAATGGGATGATGAATTTATTGAACGAGTAGTATTCCTGACTTAGGACACCTCTAAAATCTACGCACAAAATCTTCAAAAACGGGACACTAAGATATTTTGAGAGTTTTTGTGGATAATTAATCAATGAGAATTCGTACCGTTAAAACATCTTCGGGAAAATATGCCCTACAGGTTATTTCTAAACATCAAGGTAAATTAACTGTTCATAAACACATTGGTAGTTATGGAACTACCGATGAGAAATCAATCCTGCTTTTAAAAGCAAGGACTTTCATTGACAATTATGATGATATTCAACATGATCTTTTTGAAAAACAACCGCTATTTTCTCATTTATCAGACATTAAAATCACCCAGAGTCAGTCGCTATTTCTCTACCAACTATTAAGTCGAATTTATGACACTTTAGGCCTTAATATTTTTACTGATAAAGTTGTTCGTGATTTGATTATTGCCAGAGTTTACAAACCGGTTTCTAAACAAGAAACAATTGATATTTTAGAAGATTCCTTTGGTAAGGCATATTCACTAAAAACAATCTACCGTCATTTAAAGAAAGCGATTGATCATGGTATAAAAGAACAGTTTCAATCTACTTTAATTTCATTTGCTAAAAAGGGCCTTAATGATTCACTTCATTTAGTCTTTTACGACGTAACAACCTTGGCTTTTGACAATGAGGACAGATCATAATTTAATAATAGCA
>PFTH01000131.1:1720-8318 GCA_002789465.1 Candidatus Roizmanbacteria bacterium CG_4_9_14_0_8_um_filter_34_12
CCACTGCTGTGAAAACCCGCAAGCAGAGCTGCGAGGTTAAATCAACTTCGAGGGGCATATACTGATTGCAATTTCAAGTACAAGAAGTATAGCTTTACAAATTTGATATCATTTTGTATAATACTATAAGCTATAGTACTCGTCATTATTACTCAATTAATTATGGCAAATAACAAAATCATCACAAACTTATGACATCGGAAGTTATTCTAAAAGAATCGTCATCAATAAATGAAACTTTACAAAGGAATTCTGAGCGTGTTCACGCTCTTGTTGCACAAGTTGATCCAACATTTCTCTTATTTCAGCTTCGTGGAAAAAGGATTGATTTTGATACGATGATTAATCAATTTCAACTCCCTTTAATCAGTCAACAAGCAGCAAGAGCTACAGAAATAGCAGCTATTAGAAACGAGTCGGCTCGGTTATTGTATACACCTGAGATGGTTTCTCCGGTGGAGTTTTTAGATTTTGTTTTGCATCGGCTTGAAGTGGGAGATTTTACTGGCAACTCAAGTTTTGATAAGCAGCGAGATCCAGGTTTACCCTTCAATGTATTGGGCCAAATTATAAGACATATAACTGCTGCGCTTGAAGAAGACATAGTAAACCCAACCCAGGCCCAAGCAATCCTCACAAAAGTAAACAATCAATGGGGTAATTTTATAGCAGATTGGCAGGCAGAATTAGCTTTTGGAGTGGATCCGATAATTTTGGCAAACTTTCAACAACGCATTGATGTTGAATCTGAAAGATTGAGAACTCAAATAGCTAATTTAGAAAAAGGAAATAATTTTGAGTCTGTTCTTGATAATATAAAAGGTCAATTTGAGCAAACGATACTAATCGCTAAAGCAGATCATGAAACAGATGACACATCGAGGCAGCGGTATATTGCTTCAGAAAGAGCATATCATCAGATTACAGCAGAAGAAACTAAATCTGCTCTGGAAAGATTAAGCACGGCATGTCAAAAAGATATTCCATCGACAAAACCAAATGCTCGAGTACAACCTGAAAAACTTTACAAAGTATTAACAGATTACTCTGCAACACATTTTCATATGAAATCAGGATCACCACCACAATATATTCAAGACCCGATGAGAACCAATAACCAATATTTTGCATACACTTCAACCGAAGGACAACACCCAACAACTACTATCACGGCAGATTTTAATGACCCAGATCTTTCTCTTGAGCCAATATTATTACATGAACAAAGACATCAAGACTACGCAATAAGAATCCATGCAGATTTGCAAGCTGGTCGTATAAGTCAAGAATTTGCTGGTTTACAGCTATATTTTCACCCACCCTCACAAGAAGGACTTGCTATATGTCTGGAAGACTATTTGACCGAATTTGGAGATGAGATCGGTGAACCTAACTTAAGCAACTATAATAGAAAGCGCTTTCTTTTAGCCCGTTCGCAAGCTGATTATGATATAAACATCGCTTGCATGCCAGTAGATGATGTTGCTGCAAAACTAAGACAATCACGTCCAGGGGAAAAACCCATGGAAGAAGTCTTTGTTGCTATGATTATAAATGGAGTTGTC
Organism: Candidatus Roizmanbacteria bacterium CG_4_9_14_0_8_um_filter_34_12; assembly: GCA_002789465.1. Classification (GTDB taxonomy): domain Bacteria; phylum Patescibacteriota; class Microgenomatia; order UBA1406; family GWC2-37-13; genus UM-FILTER-34-12. The sequence continues at coordinate 3,286 of PFTH01000131.1, forward strand.
AATCAACCCTGTTATTACCTTCATAACTATGTGGTAGCTCCTGATAGAATTCGTACATTTGCGACTTCAGTCTGTGGAGAAAATAAGCAAGGTGAAAAAGCTCTGTATAGAGATATTCTTCAACTTGGTCAACCATCTATACAAGCAATATACCGTTTGCAGGAAAAAGATTATCGTCGCTATACACCTTACCAAGATGTGGATTTCTCTCCCTATTTTAAAAAGGACACTGTTCTTTGTGCACCAGTAAGGAAAGTAATGGATGATGTTTGGGAACTTATGATAAGTGTCTTTCCTACTCAAGCAGTAGTATTGCAGATAATTAATTCTCAATCAATAACTCCTCCAATACACGGAGAAAGATGGTTTGAAGACATTTCACCAAAAGCGAAAAAAAGATACACCCAGCAAGCTCAAGCTTTGCTTCAAAGAAGTACAAATCTATTAACTCAAGGTCGTGATCAATTATGTTTCCCCGATATTCAAGCGCTGGAAAAAGCTTGTCGTTATTGTCAATCTCTTATTTTGGTTCAAACAGGCGACCTTACATTGCCTCCAGGATTTCTTATTTATGATGCATTTGCACCTTTAATGTCCCCACTTGCATACTTTAGGTATTGGGGTTGGCTCGATCCAGCTCAAAGAAAAACTCTTCTGCAAGCTATGCCGTTTCATATTGCTCATACTATTCGTTATCTTCATGAATTTCAACCACAAAGAGCAGAACAATTTATAGCCGAATTATATTCTATGGAAGAATCTGCAAGACATGCTAGTGCTGAATTTGGAGTTTCCAATCCACTTGAACAACTAAACGTGATGGATGTATTCAGACATCCACAAAATTTTGACACAACACAACAACAAATACATGATAACGCAAGAATGGCAGTTGCGATCGGTGGTCACAATGTCAACAATATATATAGAGCGGCTGATAATGCTCTCAAAAACACTCCTCACGACTGCTTGTCTTGGTTATCTAACGAACCAGTTGATTTAAGTTTAATTCCTTTGTATGAAAGGGCAATAGATACGGCCTTACAAGAAGTTAATATTAGCTTACCTGCTCGTACAATTCAGGTTAGTCGTCAAACAACAGGTATAACAGGGTCAACTGCAGAAACAGACTATGTCTTATTTAAAACAGATCTCCCCCAACCTCAACGAACAACATATCATCAAGCAAGAGACAGCCTAATAGAAGCAGAAATTGTCACAATGGGTGTTACCGGTTTAAGATCATATATACATTCTCCATATTTTATTAATGACTGGATTAAAAGAAAGTTAGCCAGAGCTCAACAAGCTTATAAATCAAAACCGGCGATGATCAACAGTTTAAAAGAGCTTTTACCAATTTCTCCGAAGCAGATCAGAAAATTAATCTTGATCACAATAAAACTAATTGAAAATATTCCTAATGCTGAATTTCCTCTCAAAATACCTCGCCAAATCAACAGGATCATGCAAATTACACACCTATTATATCCAAGGATACTAAATACGATGACCGATGATGAATTAAGGGCATGGTATCGATCGGCAAGAAAAATTAGATTAGAAAAAGAAGTGCATCAAAAAACAACTGGTTCCAGTGTGTTTGATCACCTGGGTCTTGTACTGCAGGCGCATGAAAAAGGTCATTTAGTATACACTGCTGGATGCAAAAGTTTAACAAATAATAAAGCACATCCTGCAGCTACAATGATTGTTACTCCAGAAACAGAGGGATGGATGGATGCGTTTGCAATTGCTCTTGTAAACCGCATCATTGCGAACTCTGATTCTCAAGGTATAATTAATCCACAATTTGAAAAACAAAGAATCCAAGCATTAAAATTAATCAGGGCCGCACAAGCAAAAATAGATATTTGGTTAAATATTGATAACATAACACCAGAACAAATTATCTTTCGTCTTTCAGAAGAGTTACAGTTAGATTTTTCAACAACAGTTTCAACTTTTCTGCCAATGATTGTTCGAGCGCGCAATAATCCCACTATGCTTTCAGCCGGTTATTTTATGGGTGGGATTTTATGGGAGAGTGTATTAACAGTAGCACATAATAGAGGTTATTCTGATGACTTAGCAGTTTTATTGACACTACGCACATACGAACCGCAATTTATCATAAACCATCCGCAAGTTATTGATCAGGAAATGCAAAAATTAATCACTTAAACAAGAAGAAAAAAATCCCCTTGACAGGCATGAAACGTTTAATTATACTTAAAACATAATTATTAATTAGCCAATCTTTTAATTATGATTAAAAAATATTTTTCAAGAAATAATTATTTTAAATTGATTAAACCATATATCAACACCAATATTATCAAGGTAATCATTGGTCAAAGACGAGTCGGTAAAAGCTATTTTCTTTACCAAATAATTGATGAGGTAAAAAAACTTGATAAAAAGGCCAATATTATTTATATCAATAAGGAGCTATACGAATTTGACGCTATAAAAGACTATAAAGACTTAGAAAGATATCTCAATGAAAGGTTATTAAAAAAGTCAAAAAATTATATTTTCATTGACGAAATTCAAGAAATAATAAATTTTGAAAAAGCCTTAAGAAGTTTAAATACGCAAGAAAATAATGACATTTATTGTACCGGTAGTAATGCGAATTTATTGGCTTCTGATTTGGCAAACCTGCTTGGTGGTCGTTTTATCGAAATCCCAATTTATAGTCTTTCATATGAAGAATTTTTACAGTTTCATCATCTAGAAAAAAATAAAGAATCATTATTCTCTTATATTAAATATGGAGGATTACCTTATCTCATTAATCTTAAGCTTGAAGATGAACAGATTTATGGTTATTTAAAAACAATCTTTAACACGATTATTTTAAAAGATGTCGTTGCTCGCTTTAATATTCGTAATATAAATTTATTAGAACGACTAGTTGAATATTTGGCTAACTGTGAAGGAACCTTTGTTTCTGCTAAAAGAATCAGTGATTTCTTGAAATCTCAGAACTTGGATATTTCTCCCAATAGTATTTTAAATTATTTAAATTATCTAACTGGTAGTTTTTTTATTCATAAAGTAAAGCGTCAAGATGTGATGGGCCGAAAAATATTTGAGATTAACGAAAAATATTATTTCGAAGATTTAGGTCTGCGTCATAGCCTGATCGGTTACAGACAAACTGACATTAACAAAATTATGGAGAATCTAGTTTTCTCCAGATTAAAATATTTAGGATACAAAGTAACAGTCGGCCAAATGGGCATACAAGAAATAGATTTTATTGCCGAAAAAAATAACAAAAAAGCTTATTTTCAAGTTACATACCTACTTTCCTCCAAAAAAGTGATTGATAGGGAGTTTGGGAATTTACTCAAGATAAAAGATAACTATCTAAAATATGTGATTTCAATGGATGAATATGCCAGCGGAGACTTTAAAGGAATAAAACACCTTAATTTGATTGATTTTTTATTTATTAAAATTTAGAAATTAATATTTATACTGTCTCTCCTATCTCCCAACTACCAACCCCTATTTATATCTGGGCGAACGCAAGGTTCGCCCCGACTGATTGTACGGGCGCATCATTGATGTGCCCCTGATTTAACTGATTTAACCGGCTCGACTGATTCAACTAATTTTAACAATATAATAATTTAGCAATGTAACAATTAGTCAATTATTTACGCTCCCCTATTCATGCTTTCCAAAAACTCCGCGTTGGATTTGGTTTTGGTCAAACGGTCAATCATTTTTGTGATTCGCTCTTCAGTATTCAACAAAGAAAGCATCCGACGCAACGTATTAATCTTTGGTAAGACTGCTTTTTCATATAACAGTTCATCATGACGTGTTCCGGATTTTTCTACGTCAATTGCAGGAAAAATTCTTCGATTGGCAATGTCTCGATCAAGATAAATTTCCAAATTACCCGTTCCTTTAAGCTCCTCATAAATCAAATCATCCATCCGCGATTCTGTCCCGATTAAAGCTGTTCCGATGATTGTCAAACTGCCTCCTTCTTCACAGTTGCGCGCGGCTCCAAGAAATTTTTTTGCCGGATAGAGCGCTGACGGATCAAAACCGCCGGAAAGCGATCTACCGGTCGTATTATTCACAGACAAATTTAAAGCTCGTGCCAATCGTGTTACAGAATCTAAAAATATTACTACATCTTTCCCCATTTCCACCAGTCGACGTGCACGCTCAAGCGCAAGATTGGCCACCTTAACCTGTTGACGCGGCGATTCATCAAAGTTTGATGCTGCCGCTTCTCCTTTAATAAATCTTTTAATTTCTGTCACTTCTTCGGGCCGTTCACCGATTAAAATTGCCATTAATAATACTTTCGGATAGTTTGTTGCGATGGCTTCTACCATTTCTTTCAAAAAAGTGGTTTTTCCGGCTTTTGGTTGAGAAACAATCAAAGCCCTTTGTCCAAAACCAACTGGCGAAATCAAATCCACCATTCTTGTTGAAAGAACTTCTGGTGTTGTTTCCAGTTTGATTTGTTTATTTGGGTGCAGTGAAGTTAACTGTTCAAAATCTTTTCGTGTCCGACTTTGTTCTTCGGTTAGCGGCTCTCCGTTTATTTTCTTAATCAGTAGCAAACTATGAAATCGCTCTCCTTGTTTTGGTGGACGCGCCAGACCTTCAACTTCATCGGCACGGCGCAGCCAAAAACGACGAATTTGGGATGTAGAAACATAAATATCATTTTCCGGGTCAATCACATAGTTTTGGCGTAAAAAACCATATCCGCCTAAAGTAATATCCAAAATCCCCTTTGCTGGATAACTGATTTTTAAATCATCTTTTAAACGATCTTCTAAAGTATTTTCATGACGAACAGTGTTTTGAGTTATAATTGGTTTTTCTTCGTATTTATCTAAGATTGTGGAAACGTCCAGAGGTTTAGTGATTGGTTTGTTTGTAATGGTTGGGGTTGCAGCCGTTGTTTTGGCGGCCGGAATGGGCTTTTTAAAAAATACCATATGGGAAAATAAATTGATAATTACGAAATAATGTCATTGCGAGCACATGTA
>PFTH01000126.1 GCA_002789465.1 Candidatus Roizmanbacteria bacterium CG_4_9_14_0_8_um_filter_34_12
AGACTCATAATCTAGTTTATAAAGTTAATAAAAACTTTTAAAGTCAATACGAATTTTACGCTAGTGTCATCGCGAGCGAACCCCGCTTAGCGGGGGAGCGTGGCGATCCCGCTACCAATAAGACGTCTTATATTAACGGGATTGCTTCATCCTCGTATACTCGGGTTCGCAATGACATTGTTTTTGCTTAATGCGAAAATCATATAAAATTACATTTTCTCCACCGTTTTAATTCCCAATAAATATAATCCGTTTTTGATGATTTGCCCAACTGCTTTTGTAATCTGTAATCGTAGATATTTTTTATCATCAGGTGCTTTTAATATCGGGCATTTTTGATAAAAAGAATTAAATTCTTGGGCGAGTTCAAATAAGTAGTTTGCAATCAAGTTGGGAGAAAGATTGGTGGTTGATAATACAACGGTCTCTGGGAATCTCGAAATTGTTCTTAAAAGTGTCATTTCTTCTTGGTCAATAACACCACTATCAGATATCACTGATTTTATTTCACCGTCACTATTATTAATAATTGATTGACATCGTGCGTAGACATAATGTAAATATGGCCCGGAATTTCCGTCTAAAGACAATGTTTTTTTAACATCAAACACAATATCTTTTCCAATTCCATTTTTCAAAAGGGAATATTTTGTTGCGCCAATAGTTATGTTTTCAACAGTATTATCTTTTTCCTCTAGGGAAATTCTACTATTATTGCTAACTAGATCTGAAACTTGTTTAGTAACTTGAGAAAGTAATCCTTCTGCTGTAATAATATTACCTGTTCGACTAGACATTTTTCCTTGTGGTAGATTTACCATTCCATGAAATATTGGATTTGTTTTATGGCTTAGTTCGGGATTAATTAATTCCAATGCTTTAAGTACAACCTTGAAATACTCTTTGATTTCATTGCCAACTACGATTATTGATTTATCATATTGGAAATTAGCAAATTTTGTCAATGAAAGTCCTAGATCTTTTGCTTCATACGTTGGAAGTCCAATTGAGTTGATAAAAACTCGGGTATGTAATCCATATTTCTCTCCTTCAAAAATTATCGCTCCGTTGCTTCTAGAAAATACTCCCTTTTTAAAATACTCCAACACAAAAGTTAATCCTTTTTTACCGATTTCTCTTTCAAAATAGTAATAATCAAATTTTGTTCCGAGGCGTTTGTAAATTGTCTCAAAATAATCAAGAGTCCATTGTCTTCCAAGTTCATATAATTCTTTAATTGAGGGGTCAAGAGCATAAATCTTTTTATTTAGCTCAATTATTTCTTTTTTTATTGTCCCATCATTTTCATAAAAGTTAACTCCAAGTGCATAACCTTGACCCATAAATTTGACACGATCATTTAGTTTTTTTTTTGCCAAACCATCAAGTGTTAATTTATCAGATTGCATTTTTTTTATAATGCCATAAATTGCTTTTGCTACATGCAAACCAACATCTCCTTCATAATTTGCACGTTTAACTATTGCGCCAAGCGCTTCATGTAAACGAGCAATTGATTCACCTACAGTGTTGCTATAAAGATGGCCTAAATGAAATTCTTTAAATGGATTTGGATCTGTAAATTCAACCATTATTTTTTGTTTTAAAAATAAGTTACTTTTCCCATAATCATCTTTTTTATTTATCACTTGATTTAATTCGTTTATGAGGTATTTTTTTGCTGTCCAAAAGTTTATAAATCCGGGCTTAACGATCTCAACTTCTTCAATTAATGCACTTTTTGGAAGATAATTAACAATTTCTTGTGCAATTTGAAATGGATTTTTTTTGAGTATTTTGATGAGTTTCAAGGCAAGATTGGAAGAATAATCACCATGAATTGAGTTGGCTGGTGTTTCCACAGTCACAGTAATATCTTTCACCCCGTAACCAGAAAGCTCTGGGTGTGAACCCAAAGATAAATGGGTATTCATTAGGGAGT
>PFTH01000159.1 GCA_002789465.1 Candidatus Roizmanbacteria bacterium CG_4_9_14_0_8_um_filter_34_12
CAACATTAACAGGAAACAGTTTCGGTTATGAAAAAGCTTGCTCTGGCGAATTGGTTTTTTCCACCGGCATGGTTGGTTATCCAGAATCTTTGACCGATCCTTCTTATGAAGGTCAGATTTTAGTCTTGACCTATCCAATTGTTGGCAACTATGGCGTGCCTGAGAAAAAATTTTGGGAGTCAACTAAAATTCATGTTTCCGCTCTTATCGTTTCTCAATATATTAACACTCCTTCTCACTTTCAAAGCCAGATGAGTTTGGCTCAGTGGCTGAAAAAAGAAAAGGTGCCGGGGCTGGAGATAGCGGATACAAGAATGTTGGCGGAAAAGTTAAGAGACGAAGGCGCCCAGTTGGCAAAAGTTGTTTTTAATAAAGACATTGAATTCTATGACCCAAATAAAGATAACTTAGTCGACCAAGTTTCCGACCGCAGGGTAAAAATTCAAGGAACTGGTTCAAAAACAATCGTTTTAATTGACTGCGGAGTGAAAAAAAACATTAAAAGAAGTTTGTTACACCGTAACATTAGACTGATAACAGTTCCTTGGGATTACGACATCTTTTCTTTAAAAGAAAAAATTAATGGCGTCGTCGTTTCCAACGGTCCGGGAGATCCGAAGATGGCGGACAAAACTATTGAAACCGTTAAAAAAATTTTAACTAAGAAAATCCCCATTTTAGGAATCTGTCTGGGTAATCAGATTTTAGCCTTGGCCGCTGGAGGCGATACTTATAAACTGAAATTCGGTCATCGGAGTCAAAACCAGCCTTGTTTGCTGGTTGGTAGCAGTCGTTGTTATATCACTACTCAAAATCACGGCTTTGCCGTTGGTAAGATCCCCAAAGGTTTTAAGGCTTGGTTTGTTAATGCCAACGATAACACTAATGAAGGAATTATTCATGAAAAATATCCGTTTATGTCGATTCAGTTTCATCCGGAAGCATGTCCAGGACCAGTGGATACGGAATGGATATTTGACAAATTTTTGGGAAAAATATGAAAAAAGTTCTTATTCTCGGTTCAGGCGCTCTCAAAATCGGCGAGGCTGGAGAGTTTGATTATTCCGGCTCTCAAGCAATTAAAGCCTTAAAAGAAGAAGGGATTAAAACCATTCTTATCAATCCTAATATTGCCACCATCCAAACCTCGGAATTTTTAGCTGATGAAGTCTACTTTTTACCGATCAATCCCTATTTTGTCGAGCAGGTGATTAAAAAAGAAAAACCAAGTGGAATTTTACTGTCGTTTGGCGGCCAGACAGCCTTAAACTGCGGCGTGGCTCTTTACAAAAGCGGTGTCTTGAAAAAATATCAGCTGGAAGTTTTAGGAACACCAGTTAGGTCGATTATCCTCACTGAAGACCGCGCCTTGTTTGCCAATCATCTGACAAAAATAGGTCAACCGATTGCTCCAAGTTTTGCCGTAGAAACGATTTCTCAAGCGAAAAAAAAAGCCAAGATTGTTGGTTACCCGGTGATGGTGAGAGCGGCTTATGCCTTAGGCGGACAAAAATCAGGAGTAGCTTATAACGAGAAAAAGTTAGAGGCAATCGTTGGCACCGCCTTAAAGTTTACTCCTCAAGTCTTGATTGAAAAATACCTGAAGCACTATAAAGAAGTTGAGTATGAAATTGTTCGTGACCAGGATGACAACTGTATTGCTGTTTGTAATATGGAGAACTTTGATCCGATGGGAATTCATACCGGCGAGTCGATTGTCGTCGCTCCAAGCCAGACTTTGACGAACTTTGAGTATCATTACTTACGCCAGGCAGGGATAAAGATTGTCAGGAGTTTTAATATTGTTGGTGAGTGCAATGTCCAGTTTGCCCTAAACCCAAATCCGAAATCCCAAATTATAAATCACAAATCACAAATAAATTCAAAATCTCAAATCCAAAATCCCAAACGTTTAGAATTTGAAAATTCTGATTTATTTGGAGCTTGTAATTTAGGATTTGATGCTTATTCAATCGAATACTATGTCATTGAGCTTAACGCTCGTCTTTCCCGTTCATCCGCCTTAGCTTCTAAAGCCACTGGTTACCCTTTGGCTTATGTGGCTGCCAAACTGACTTTAGGCAAAAAGTTAACAAAAATAAAAAATCAGGTGACTCAAGTGACGCAGTCCTGTTTTGAGCCGGCCTTAGACTATATTGTTGCCAAGATTCCCCGCTGGGACCTGGCGAAGTTTAAAGGTGTGACGGAAAGAATCGGCAGTTCGATGAAGTCGGTCGGCGAGGTGATGGCTATAGGTCGGACCTTTGAGGAGGCGATTCAAAAAGGAGTGAGAATGCTTGACATTGGCGTTGAGGGAGTGACTGACAATGGAATCGGTCTCTCAAAAAAGGAAGTTTTAAAAAATATTGAAGTTGCCAATTCTAAGAGAATTTTTTTTATCAGCGCCGCTTTGCGGATGGGAGTGACGATTAAAGAGATATACCAGTTGTCTGGAATTGATCCTTGGTTTTTATCAAGAATAAAAAATATTGTTGAGACAGAAGAGGGATTTAAAAAAGATAAAAAATTAACGGAAAAAAATTTACTCAATTTTAAAAAATTAGGTTTTTCTGATAAGAAGATAGGAAATCTGTTAGGTGTTAGGGAGTTAGAGGTTAGGAGGTTAAGAAAAAAACTGAAAATTACTCCTTCAGTTTTCAAAATCGACACTTTGGCAGCCGAGTTTCCCGTCAAGACTAACTATTTATATACTACCTATAACGGTTCTCATCACGATGTTCAACCACTCGGTAGATCAGCGGTGATAGTTTTAGGCTCTGGACCTTACCGAATTGGTTCATCGGTCGAGTTTGACTGGACCTGTGTCAATACCGTCTTAAAGCTAAAAAAACATCAGAAAAAATCAATTATCATCAACTGCAATCCAGAAACGGTTTCGACTGACTACGATATTTCCAATCGACTGTACTTTGAAGAGCTTTCTTTTGAAAGAGTGGCTGATATCTTTGAGTTTGAAAGATCAGAAGGTTTGATTTTATCGGTCGGCGGCCAGACTCCCAATAATATTGCCAAGAAAGTTGATAGTTATGGCATAAAGATTTATGGAACAAATGCAAAAAGTATTGATAAAGCTGAAGACCGGAAAAAATTTTCCCATCTCTTAGACAGCTTAGCTATTAATCAACCGGCCTGGGATAGCTTTACCACTATTAACTCAGGCTTAAGATTTTGCGAAAAAGTCGGTTATCCGGTCCTAATCAGGCCGTCATATGTCTTGTCTGGGAGCGCCATGAGCCTCTGTTATTCAGCATCAGAGTTAATGTTTTTTATAAAAAAAGCGACCTTAATCAGCCGCGAATATCCGGTGACCATTTCCAAATTTATCACCAATGCCCGCGAGATTGAGTTTGACGGAGTGGCGCAAGATGGAGAGTTAAAAATCTATGCTCTGGCTAATCATATTGAGCATGCTGGCGTTCACTCTGGCGACGCGACCATTGTCTATCCGGCAGAAAAGGTCACCTATCTGACCGGAAAAAGGATAATTGAAGTTGCCGAGAAACTGGCGAAGCTTTTGGAGATTACCGGGCCTTTTAATATTCAGTTTATGGCAAAAAATAATCAGGTTTCTGTGATTGAGATGAATCTACGCGCCTCGCGGACATTTCCCTTTATTTCCAAGGTGATTGGGATTAACTTTGCTGAGGTTTTAGTTGACAGTTTTTTTGGCAAGGCAAAAACTTATAGTCTCAGTCAACCGAAGTTCATTGGCGTGAAAACGCCCCAGTTTTCTTTTGCCCGGCTTGAGGGAGCGGATCCGGTTTTAAGAGTGGAGATGGCGTCAACCGGCGAGGTGGCCTGTTTTGGCGAAACAGCAGAGGAAGCTTATTATAAAGCCTTAATTTCGACTGGTTTTTCTTTAAAAAATAAAACCGCTTTGATTACGGTCGGCGGAGAAGAAAATAAGCTGAAAATCGCCGAGTCAATCTGGCGGTTAAAAAATCTTGGTTTTAAGCTTTATGCCACGGAAAAGACACATCGGTTTTTTAAAGATAAAGGCGTGGAGACAGAGTTGGTTTATAAAGTCTACGAGAAGAAAACGCCAACCGTGGTTGACATTATAAAAAATAATAGGGTGGCTCTGGTAGTTAATATCAGCGATCACGAAGAAAAAGAAAGAGTGTTTAAAAAGGTAATTACCGATGGGTTTATGATAAGAAGGGCGGCCATTGACAACAATATTTCTTTACTGACCGATTTTAACTTAGTCAGATTCTTTGTTAATGCACTAGTGAGATATCAACTTAAAGATTTACAGGTTAAAAGTTGGAAGGAGTATCTAAAAAAATAATATAATATTTATTAAAAATATGAGATATCGAACGATAAAAACTGAAATATTGGTAATTGGCGCCGGAGGAGCGGGTCTTCGTGCGGCGATTGAGGCGAAAAAAAGCGGGTTAGAAATAATTCTTTTAGGTAAAGAGGTTTTGGGCTGTGCTCACACAGGAATGGCGATGGGAGGAATGAATGCGGCGATGGTGCTTCCGGCGACGCCTGGATTTCATGCCAAAATCACCCTTGAAGGCGGCTACTTTATCAATAATTACAAATTAGTAAATATTTTTACTGAAGAAATCCCGGCAAGAATTCATGATTTGGAAAATTATGGGGTAATCTTTGATCGGGTTGACAGCGGTGAGTTTTATACCTGGGCCGGGCCAAAACAAAAATATCCTTTAAATATTTGTGTAGGTGATTATACTGGCCGGGAAATGATGCAGGGATTAGTTGATCAGGCAAGAAAAATAGGCATTAAATATTCTGACGAGTTTTTTATCAGTAGACTTCTGAAAAAAGATAATTGTATTATTGGCGCTATCGGAATAAATCTAAAAACCAGTGACTTTGTTGTTTTTCAAACCAAAGCGATTATCTTAGCCACCGGTGGAGCCGGACGGATGTATGAGGTGACCACCAATGCTGCTTCAAATACCGGAGATGGCTACGCGATGGCGCTTGATGTTGGCGCGGAACTTATTGATATGGAGATGGTTCAGTTCCATCCGACCGGTATGGCTTATCCTCCTTCAAGCCGAGGAGTTTTAGTGACCGAAAAGACCAGATCTCACGGTGGAATTTTGCGCAACCAAAAAGGAGAAAGATTTATGAGTAAGTACTATCCAATTGAAATGGAAGTTGCCAAGCGTGATGAGGTTAGCCGATCAATATTTCAAGAAGTAGCCGCCGGACTAGGAACTAAAAATCATGCCGTTTATCTTCATGTTAATCACTGGTCCAAGGAAAAGATTTTAGAGATTATTCCTGACGTTTACGAACAGTATATAAATGTTGGTGTTGATATTTCAAAAGAACCAATGGAAGTTTATCCATCAATGCATCACATCATGGGCGGGATAAAAATTAACCAATGGGCACAGAGTAATATTCAAGGCCTTTATGCCTGTTGTGAAGTAGCATCAGGAATACACGGTGCTAACCGCTTGGGAGGCAACTCGATTGCCGAAGGCCAGGTTTTTGGGAGAAGGGCGGGAATGGATGCTACTAAATATGTAAAAAAAATAAAATATTCGACATTGTCAAGAGAAAATATTCAAAAAGAAATCGCTCGTATTAATCAATATGTAAAAAATACAAAAGGAATTCCTCCGCAAGAAATCGAAGATCAATTAAAAAAAGTCATGTGGAATAAAGTCGGCATCTTTAGAGATGAAAAAAGACTAAAAGAAGCAAAAATTATTGTCAGTAAACTTCTTAGAGAAGCAAAAAATATGAGAGCGCGAACTAATATTCGGCAAAGAAACCGTGATCTTCAGGATTGTTTAGAAGTTAATAATATGTTGCAGACGGCTCAAGTGGTAATTGAGGCCGCCTTACTTCGAAAAGAGAGCCGAGGCGCCCACAGTCGGACTGATTTCCCGGAGATGAAAGACGAATGGGAAAAAAATATCATGGTGAAAAAAGAAGGTGAAAAAATTGTTACTAAAGCTATTCCCGTCGTCAAATAAAACTATGAAGATAAAGGTTTCCGTTTACCGCTACAATTCAGCTTATCAGTCAAGACCAAAATATGATAGTTTTACTATTCCATATCATCAGGGTATGACCGTCTTAGACGCGATTTTATTTATCTATAAACACCTGGATTCAACCTTGGCTTTCCGTTATGAATGCCGGCAGGGAATCTGCGGCACTTGTGGAGTGATGTTAAATAGAAAGCCGGTATTATCATGTTCAACTCAGATTAACCCAAAGATCAAAAAAAATATCATTGAGCCGTTGGCCAATTTTCCGGTGGAAAAAGATCTCGTAGTTAATTTGAAACCTCTCCTTAAAAAGTATTTAAAGATAAAGCCATATATTGAAAAAATTAAGAAAAAAATTATTACTAAAGATATCGCCAATAAATCAAAGCCTTATAGAAAATGCATTGAATGCGGTTGCTGTATCGCCGGTATGGAAATAACAAAAACTTCAAAAGGTTGTTTGGATCCGATGTCATTAGTTAAAATTGCTCGTTATCTGACTGATCCGCGCGATGGGTTAAATAGAAAACCAATAGCAAAAGAACTTGGAGTAAAATATTATTCTGAAGAAATTGGCAGACGGATTTCAAAAAGTTGTCCGCGGGGAATACCTATCGACGAGGTGATAAAATTAGTAAAATGAAAAAATTAATTAAGAACGGAAAAATTGTCACTTCGGAAAAAATTATTGATGGAGATATTTTAATTGAGAATGGAATAGTCAAAGACTTGATACCGAAATTTTTTGACGGAAAACAAAAAACCGCAAAAAATTTGATATCTGCGTCTTTACAAATTATTGATGCAAAAGGCAAGTATATTCTTCCCGGTCTAATTGAAGTTCATGGGCATATGAGGGAGCCGGGACTTTCTCATAAGGAAGATGTTTGTACTGGTACTCAAGCTGCCCTGGCTGGTGGAGTGACAACGATAATTGACATGCCCAACACCAAACCTCCGACTGTGACTGTTGATTTATTACAAGAAAAAATCCATAAGATCTATCCTGGTCGATCATATACTGACTATGCCTTTTTTATGGGAGTGGCTTCTGATAAATTAGATGAACTAAAAAAAGTTAATCCCAAAGATATTGCCGGCGTAAAATTATTTATGGCTGGTCATGAAACCACGCCAACCACAATTCCTGATGATCTTACTCTGGGAAAAGTTATTGAGATATTGGCTAAAAGAAAAATTTTATTGGCAGTTCATGCAGAAGATCAATGGTTGATTAATTATTATAACAGTGAATTTAAAAAAACTGGTCGAACCGATGCGGCTTTATGGTCAGAAATTCGGCCCACCTCTGTTGTTGCCACAGCGGCTGCCAGAATAATTGCTTTAGCATCAAAATATCCTAATTTCAAATTATATTTGCTTCATCTTTCCACTCCTGAAGAATATGCATTACTGGTGGTTGCCAAAAAACAAGGAATGGATATTTATGGAGAGTTGGTTGGATATCAACTGGTTTTTAATACTGATGACTACAAAAAATATGGCAATAAAATAAAAGTATCTCCGGCAATAAGGACTCCTAAAGATCAAAAAATTCTTTGGCAGTTATTTCGCGGAGGTCAAGTCGATGTTTTATGTTCTGAGCATACGCCTCATGAATGGGAATTGAAAAACCAGCCTGATTGTTGGAAAGCCCAGTCTGGCACTCCGGGGGTGCAGGAAACATTGCCGGCGACCATCACTGGTTGGGTAAAAAAGTTTAGCAAAGATAGATTAGAAGAAGGTTTGATGAGAATTGCTTTTTGTACCTCAGAAAATCCAGGTAAAATTTTTGGATTTAAAGGAAAAGGCGGAATTAAAGTTGGAAATGATGCTGATTTGGTAATAATTGATACAAAAAATTATTGGCAGGTTCAAAAAAAAGACCTCTTTTCCAAATGTTGCTGGTCGGCATATGAAGGAATGAAATTATTAGGCCGACCGATCATGACATTTTTGCGAGGCGAAAAAATTTACGAAAATGGTAAGATTATCGGTAAAGCAAAAGGTAAATGGATTAATCATTAATAAACATTATGAACAAAAAAATTCTTTATGGCTTGCAGACAAAGGCGGCCATGGAAAACTTTCCGTTTGATTATCCGTTGACTCATTTGGAATTTATCTATGCGATAGTGTTGGTAAAAAAAGCCGCGGCAAAGGCTAATCTGAAAGCCGGAAAAATTGATGAGAAAAAAGCCAAAAAAATTATTGCTGCCTGCGATGAGATTTTAAAAGGAAAGTATAACGATCAGTTTATTATCAAAGGCCTGCACGGTGGCGCCGGAACTTCGGTCAACATGAACGTTAATGAAGTTATTGCTATTTTATCAGGAACTCATCCAAATGATAACGTCAATGCTAGCCAGTCAACTAACGACGTCAACCCTTCAGCTCTAAAAATCGCTTCAATAAAATTAACAGAGAAATTATTAAACAGCCTACTTTATTTAATTAAAGTGTTTGAAAAAAGGGCAGAGGAGTTTAAAGGTGTTAAAAAATTAGCCAGGACTCATATGCAGGATGCGGTGCCGACAACTTTGGGAGCAGAGCTTCAGTCTTACGCCGATATTTTAAAAAGAGACATGGAACGGATTAAAGAGTCAGAAAAATATCTGTTGGAGCTGAATCTGGGCGGGACGGCAATTG
>PFTH01000038.1 GCA_002789465.1 Candidatus Roizmanbacteria bacterium CG_4_9_14_0_8_um_filter_34_12
GACATTATTGTGGGCGGCGCTCTGCGCCGCCCATTGATTTTGCGCGCTGCCGCGCGCTTTTTTATTTTCGAGGACAAGGTTCGAGCCGAAGATTTTTGAGGCGAGAACCTTTTTGGCAAATAAATCATTATCCCTTGCGATTTTAGCCGCCTTTGCGGCTTCATTTATCCATTCTCTCATCGATTCGAGCCAATCATTTTGCTTTTGTTCAAAACGGATAATTTGTTCTTCGAGTGTTTTCTTCTGACCCATTAGTTTTGATTTTTTATCGAGATAGATTTCCCTCTCTATGTCTTGGTCAAGGTAAGCGTCTAATAATCGCTGTAACTTCTGGTTGATATTTTTGGTTTTATCTCTGTTTTTTTGAACAAAAGCAGTGCAGGAGTGGGCGGTTTCTTGTTCGTCTTTTTCTGCCATCTGTAGTAATTCTTTCGCCCAATCCTGCGGCAAAGAAACTTTTTGAATCATTTTTGATAACTGCTGATCTAAATTTTCTTCTCGGATATAGGGCTGGCCACAATTAATTGTTTTATGCTTTTTAGTGCAGCGGTAATAAGCATGACCTTTTTGGATTTCAGCAGTTATCATCATACCGCACTCGCCGCACCGAAGGAGACCGCAAAACGCTTGCGGTGCATTTTTCTGTTTGTGGCGAGGTCGGCCTCTTTGTTTTAAAACTTCTTGCACCTTGTCAAAAAGTTTCTTTGCAATGATTGGCTTATGGATTCCTTTATGAATTTCGCCAGCATAGCGAAAGTGTCCATAATAGAATGGATTGGAAAGGATAAATTTGATTCTATCTTTGTGAATTCTCTTCCCACCACGGGATAAAATCCCGTGGTGGGCCAAAAAGTCAGAAATATCCTGCAGAGTTGAATTTCCTTGCACGTACAGCTCAAAAGCTGATTTGATAGTTTTTGTTTTCTTCTTATCAACAGCAATGGTTTTTGTCCTCACATCATTAAGATAGCCAATTGGAGCTAGACTAGGATACTCACCCCGTCTTACTTTTTGGCGCAAACCTCTTTTAGTATTTTCGGAAAGGGAATCCACGAAATATTTGCTTTGCCCAAAGGCAATTGAGAGCATAAATTTGCCTTGTGGCGTATCTTCAAACCAAAATTGAGGAAACTTCAGATATTGGAGTTTTCCAATATCAAGCAAGTAAATAATCTTTCCTCCATCAACACTATTGCGCGCAAGTCTATCCGGGTGCCATGAGAGAATTCCATTGGCTTCACCTTTTTCAATTCTTTTTAACATTTGGTTGAAAATTGGCCTGCCCGGAATTTTGGCTGATTGTTTTTCGATTAGTTTCTCTACGATGTAAATTTTCTCTCGTTTAGCAAACTCCCGAAGTTCTGTAAGTTGCGCTTCAATTGATAAAACTTGCTTATCTTCTACATCAGTAGACTTGCGGGCATAGAGAAAGAATTTTTGTGTATTGTTTTGTAAGTTGCTCATTCAATTAAGCTCAAATGGCCGTCCTGGTGTAGTCAACTCAAGTTGCCTTGAATTGTCCAAGACGGCCATTAAAAAAGGCAACCGGTTGACTACAGTTTCAGTATAAAACAATTTGACTGAAATTTACAATAGCAAAAATTCTTTTTGTAGGGCAAAGCAAATATTGCTCGCCTCAAAGGCGAGTCAAAGATAAAATCAAAAAATCGCAACGGATACTAACCTTTTTGACAAGAAGGTTCTCGCCTTGAAAATCTTCGACTCGAACCTTGTCCTCGAAAATAAAAAAGCGAGCGGAAGGCCGCAAAATCAATGGGCGGCGCTGTGCGCCGT
>PFTH01000002.1:0-1353 GCA_002789465.1 Candidatus Roizmanbacteria bacterium CG_4_9_14_0_8_um_filter_34_12
ATGATTTAAGATTTATGAATTATGAATAAAGAAAAATGAAAAAAGAAAAAATATCAGCCAAAAATACGCAACCGGGCAGGTTGCCGAATTTTGGCGTATTGGATGTAATTGTTGGCCCAATGTTTTCTGGAAAAAGTGAGGAGTTGATGAAAAGGTTAAGACGATTTAAAATCGCTGGGTTGAAGGTTATGGTGTTTAATCATGCACTTGATAAACGTTATGCTACTAATAAAATTGCTTCACACTCAAAACAAAAATGGCAAGCAGTCAGCGTACAAAAACCAGAGGAAATTTTAAAAAAAATTAAAAAGAACATGGACGTAGTAATTATTGATGAAGTACAGTTTTTTTCTAAGACAATTATTCCAGTGATTAATCAGTTAATTACAAAAAACATTCATGTGGTTGTTGCTGGCGCAGACACAGATTTCCGCGGAGATCCTTTTAGTTCGGTTCCAAATCTTTTAGCATTGGCTGATGGTGAAGTGGTAAAATTAAAAGCAGTTTGTACTGTATGTAAAAAATGGAACGCGACGCGATCACAACGACTATTGGCAAACGGTCAACCAGCGCCGCGGCAAGATTCATTAATAAAAATCGGAGCCGGTGATTGTTACCAGGCTCGCTGCAGAAAACATCATATAGTTATATCATGAATTTATGAATAGATTAAATATTGCTAAACAGGCGTTTAACAATCGCGATCTGCATCAGGTCAAACGTAGCCATATCAGAGAAGCAATAAAACAACATATCAATAACCATAATGAGACACGTTCAACCGGTTTTAATCTTCCGGAAATTATTTTAGGTGGTCAGGATGGGTTGGTTAATGTTTTAGGAGTAATTCTTGGTGTGGCCGCAGCTACAACAAACACCCAAATAATAATCGTGGCGGGAATGGCGGCAACATTTGCTGAAAGTTTTTCGATGGCAGCTGTGGCCTATACTTCAAAATTAGCTGAAGCTGATTATTATCAGTCTGAGTACGAACGGGAGAAATGGGAGATTGAAAACTATCCTGAGGGTGAACGCGAAGAAATAAAAGCTCTATATGAGAGCTATGGGTTTAAAGGGAATGTTTTGGAGGAAATCATCAATCGGATTATAACTAATAAAAACATTTGGTTGAAAGTGATGATGGAGCAGGAATTAAAACTTGAAAAAGTTAATCGACGTGAAGCAATTCCTGCAGCGGTGACAGTTGGTTTATCTGCTTTGGTTGGTTCTTTTAT
This sequence comes from Candidatus Roizmanbacteria bacterium CG_4_9_14_0_8_um_filter_34_12, assembly GCA_002789465.1. Taxonomy (GTDB): domain Bacteria; phylum Patescibacteriota; class Microgenomatia; order UBA1406; family GWC2-37-13; genus UM-FILTER-34-12. Next base: position 1,236 of record PFTH01000002.1, read on the forward strand.
CCCCTTAATACCTTTTTTACTTTTACCAGTGAGACCAGCAATTTTTGGAGCAATCATTGCCACTTCAATTGTGCTTTTTGTTGCAGGATATTATAAAGCAAAAATGACTCTTGGTCGA
>PFTH01000002.1:1361-6134 GCA_002789465.1 Candidatus Roizmanbacteria bacterium CG_4_9_14_0_8_um_filter_34_12
GAAAATGGGACTGGAGATGATGGTGATTGGAATGCTTGCAGCCGGAGTGGGATATTTAGTGGGAAGTATTTTTAAAGTTTAGTTATTGACATTGACTTAAATATATATATAATAGTCAATATGATTGACTACACATATCTTGAACTTCAAAATCCATGGTGGGAAGATAAAAAAGCGATTAATAATGATTTAGAAATTAAAGAATTAGAAAAACTTCCTTATCAATATCGACCAAAGACAGTTCTTGATCTTCCTCTTAGAAAGGGTGACGTTAATATTATTACCGGTCCAAGACAAACAGGGAAAAGCACTGCAATTAAACTATATATTAAATCACTATTAGAAAAGGGCTTTCATTCTACAGGAGTTCTATTTTTTAATTGTGATGTTTTATCGAAACATCAAGACATTATTGATTTAATCTTAGAGTTTATCAAAAGAGGAGAAAATGATAATAAAGCGATATTTTTGGATGAAATCTCTTCAGTTGCTCAATGGTCGTATGCAATTAAATGGTTAGCTGATGGTGGATTTTTAAGAGATGCAACTCTATTTTTAACAGGATCTTCAAGTATTCAATTAAAAAAAAGTGGAGAATTATTACCAGGAAGACGGGGAAAAGGAAAGGATATTAATTTTTTACCGATTAATTTCAAAGAATTCCTTGTTCTTAAAGGAGTGGATATCAAAAAAAAAGGTTTCCAAACGATGGTTAAAATAGAAAAATTATTTGAAGAGTTTTTGATTTGGGGAGGATTTTTAAGGAACATTAATGTTCACCCTTTAGAAAACGAGCTTTATTTAGCAACATTAAAAAGCGACCTTTATAAAGCTAGAAAAAAAGAAGACTTTTTAAGAGAGGTGATTAGAAAACTAATATTATCACTATCTGCGCAAACTTCATATACAAATATTGCTGAAGAGGCAGAACTTGGATCAAAGAATACCGCGATTGAGTATTTATCTTTTTTAATTGATTCTTTTTTCTTTAAAGAAGTTAAGTTTTTTGATATTAGTCAAAAAAAAATTGTCCTTAAAAAAAATAAAAAGTATTATACTACTGATCCCTATTTAATTTGGCTTTTTACTAGTTTCATCACAGGAAATGTTAATTTCCCTAGAATGGAACAAAGATATAGTTCTCCTTCGGAAAAGGGGAAATTAATAGAGAATTTTATTGCCTCGGAGCTTTATAAAGTTGGATCTGATTTTTATTACTTTCAGAATTCATCAGAAATAGATTTTTATTTGCCGAAAGAGAAAATAGGGATTGAAGTGAAATATAAAAATAGAGTGACGAACGATGATCTAAAACCATTAACAACTAAAATTATACCGAATAATGTTAGCAAAATAATTGTTACGAAAAATCTACTTGAAAAAAGAGGGAATATTTACTTAATTCCTGCTCAATTAATAACCTTATCTGAGTTATGGCCGAAACCCAGTTAAAGCGATTTTGAAATGATGATTATTAGGATATTGGCTGCGGCGGTTAGATATTTAGTGGGAAGTATTTTTAAAGTTTAATATTTTTTGGAGGAATTTTGGCAATATTCCAGACGATTTCAAAAAGCTGCTTGTGCATTGTGGCAACTTTTTCATTGTAGATTTCCACTCCAAACACTTCGCCTTCGTGCCAGTTATAGATTCCAATTACATCGTTATAGATATCCATTTGGTGATTAATATTCAGTATTTTTGAAGGAATATAACGTTCCACAAAATTAGTAGTTGGATAAGTAGTTCCTTGATAACCCTTTTTTTTAGATTTAAACAACTCATCAGAATATATTTCTCGTAAAATCAAATTCCGATTAACAAATTCTTGCTTCCAATCTTGGGCAAACTTTCTTCCAACCACTTCTTCAAATTCGCGGTAAGTATAACCCAAGCAAACTTTATTTGCTTTTAATGTGTTCCAAGCCATCTGTTTTATTCCGTCATTTCCCCGGTAAAAAACAACTTTTGTTCCAGGTTGACTGGAGCCGCTTGAGGTTAAAAGTGCGTTGATTTCTGGGAATGCTGTTTTTAAATAATGAGCTCGATTTTCTTGCTCTTTGACAAGTAAATTAATTGTATGAAAATCAACGGCTTTATAAAGTTTTTTATATTCTTCAATAATTTCTTCCACCAGTTTTTGGGTGTGGAGTCTATCCAATATTCGATAAAGAGTGGTGCGATTGATATTTGTGTTACGTGATAACTGCAACACGGTTTGTGGTCCATCTTTAAGTAATGTCGTATATATCTTTGATTCTTCTTGAGAAAAGCCTAAATTCAAAAAAAATTGTGTAATCTTGTTCATCATTTGGACAACAAATTTATAATCTTTAAGCTTTATACTAACATGTTTCTATTATTAGTTCAAACATAAAACAAAAGGCGGTGAAAAGATATGGATGTACAAATACTTTTTGGAGCAGAGGAAATTAAACAGATTTATGAAAAAACCTTGACGACTAAAAAGCTCGACATAATCTGTTTAACAAGTAGATACTCAGAGGTGATTGGAGACTATTTTGATAAAAAATATACTCCCCAGTTGTTTGGTAGTAAAATCGTTACTCGAGAAATATTACCAGATAATACAGAAAATCGCAGTGATGCGAAGAATAAAAACGGAGTAAAGAATCAAGTGCGTTTTATCAAAATAATTAAACCAAGTGAAAGTGATTTGTTGCTTTTTGATGATAAAGTCGTGTTGATTTCATACAATCAAAAAGCCCCTTTTGCTTTGGTGATATCCGATCAAGCTCTGGTAACTAACTTAGAAAATCAGTTTGAGGGATTGTGGAAGGGGATAAGATAAACTGTATTGCAAAATCATTTTGTTTCGCGACTTCACCCCCACATCAATCGTGGGGGGGTCCCCCAAGTCATTGCGAAAAAAATGTTTTGCAATTTATGCAGTATTATCTAAAAAAGTTGGGATAAGCCCGGTTGAAAGTGGCCATATCAACCGGGTTTTTGTTTTCGAGTTGTATTTTTGTAAGCGCAAGTTGATTATCGTGTAATTCCATTCCGAGTATTTTTAACCGTAGCTGTCGACCTCGCAGGTCGACAGTGGTCCAGAGGCCAGGCCAGGAATAGAGACCTTGAAATAGGTTGAATATTAAGTAGTTAGGGGTTAGTAGATACGAGTTAGGAGGGTAATAATATTTATTTATGTAGTTTTGGAGAAATTTGGGAAGATCTGTGAATCCTATTGGTTCATTATTTAAACATTTTTTTAGAATTAATAGGGGAATAAAACCATCGGATTTTTTTAAATATGGAGCATAAGTGGCTTTGGAATGATCCTGAGGAGTAACTTTAATAAAGCTTAACACCGTGTTTCTCACTCCGGTGGGCGTGCTCGTCCCGCTAGTGCGGGACTGCGCACCTCCCAAGTCGTTCGAAACAGGTGTCTGCGCTTTTTTTTGCACCGTTGTCATCAGTTTTTTAAACATAAGAAAAGCCAAATCCGTTAGTTTGTTTTCCAAGTCAGGTCGTGTATCTGTTGATTTAATCTCTATTTCTTCTTGTGCAATGATGGGTCCGTGATCCATTTTTTCATCCATTAATATTAATGAAACACCTGTTTTTTTGTCTCCTAAAATTAACGGATAAGCAATTGGTGAAGCCCCACGGTAAAGAGGAAGAAGAGAAGGGTGGATGTTCCAGAAGCCGAATTTTGGAAGACTCAATATTTCTTTGGGGAGGATTTCTCCGTAAGCATAAACAAGACATAAGTCTAAATGATCAATGTTCAACTGTTCAATGTTCAACAAATATTCAATTCTCAATTTTTCAATTTCTGTTGATTTATTATTGATCATTGGATCATTGATAATTGATTGATCATTGGTTATTGACAATTGATCATTACTTATCTTGAATTCTGTCGAATAAATAATTGGTAGTTGATACTTTTCTGCAATCAACTTCACCGGAGTCGGGGTTAATATTTGTTTTCTTCCTACCGGCATATCTGGTTGTGTTATAACTAATTTGATTTCAACCGGAAGATTTTTATCATTAATGATTTTTTCCAAAAAAATACCAGAAAAGGATGGAGATCCAAAATAGGCAATTTTTAGTTTCTGCATGAGCTAATTATAGCGTAGAATTTGCCCGCCAGATTTCAAAATCAATCAAATTAACAACCCCATCATGATTAAAATCAGATTGATTGGTTGAGTTTGGATTTAGACAGTGACCATTGTTTAAGTATTCGCATTTCCATACGTTATAATCGTTTTCAGTGTAGCCAGTTGCGGTTTTAGCTTTAAAATATCCTTTTCTTCCCCCATTTTCTTCAACATATATTGTTCCTTTATCTGTTCGACGCTTATATTGATTTGGTGAAACTTGAATAATCCGATCATCAAGAAAACTGCTTCCAAATGAGTCAGGTGGAGGATTAGTAAGTTTTCGAAGAACGTTTGCTTCTGTTCCATATGAAGAGTATTCAATATTGGTATAACCAAAAGCATTAATACCATACATGGTTGCTCCCCACCAAGCATACTGGAAAGGACTACTTGTGTTTGGACCGCTACTGATTGCAGCAAGTTGTACACCCAACGCTTTGCTGTTATTGAAATATTTATTTGCCCGTGTTTGCCATTGAGTTAGGTCTTCGTATAAGTTTGGATAAGCTTGTGATATCATCCATGATTCAATCAAACAATAATCATTGAAAGTATAGGGAATTGAAGGTGAGCCAGTTAAAACATCGTCGGGATTCCAAGCGTTAAGTATCACTGCCAATCCTTTGCCGTGAGAGTA
>PFTH01000002.1:6151-7914 GCA_002789465.1 Candidatus Roizmanbacteria bacterium CG_4_9_14_0_8_um_filter_34_12
GCCGGTCACGGGTAACATGAAAATCAAATCCGGCATCATCCCAAAAAATACCACTTACTCCCATTGCTAACCACTCGTTAACATACTGTTGTGCTGTTTCGATGGAAAGATTTTGTGCTGGTGGTGCAGGAGAAACCCCCATATCTATATAACCAAATATTTCTTTTCCTTGAGATCTTAATTTTTGAATAATTATTTTGGTATTAACATGATCACCATGATAAGAATGCTCAATCCCATCTCCAAAAACAATCACGTCAAAAAATGCAAATTCTGATGCGGCTTTATTAACGTCCCAATTCGCGCCATTTACTAAACTTGGATATCCATAATAGATTGCTAACCGTTTAGGTTTATAAACAGGCGACGTTGCTAATGTAGGTTTGATTAGATAAGTTGCTAAGAGCACGACTAAACAGAATGACAACAATGAGATAAGTCTAGCCGATTGTCTGGACATAAAAATAGTATAAAGTAGATGGTATTAAGTAGCAAGTGTTAGTAGATAGTAGCTGAGGTGTGGGAGAATTTTAGTTTCATATTGACAATGGGTTTAATGAATTGTACAATTTGTGTAATTATACAAATTGTTTTTATTTTATGCAAACAAAAGTTTATTCTGCCTTTCAAGCGAGAAATAATTTCGGTGAGTTATTGAATTTAGTCTATTATCAAAATATAGAAGTGGTGATTGAAAAAATGAATAAACCGGTTGCAAGAATTGTTCCGATACAAAAGGCTAAAGTTAATAAACAATTGATTAAATTTAATCCGCCTACTTTTAAAATGGGAAAAATAAACAGCTCATTGCACAGAAGCGAGATTTATGATGATTATTTAGACAAAAAATTTCTTGCGAAATAGATATGGGATTAATTGATACAAATTTGCTTGTTTATGCGCATAACGAACTTTCATCATATTTTATTGGTGCAAAAACTTTTTTAAAAAATCAAGCGAATCGTTCGGAACTATGTTTTACACCGCAAATATTTTTAGAAGCATATCGTATTTTTACCCAGAAGATTGAAAAACCTTTGACCATTAAACAAGCTTGGCAAGTGATTGGCTACTATCAAACTTTTCCATCAGTAAGGATTGTTTATCCTAAAGCAAGTGTCTTAACGATAATCGAGCGACTTTCAGTACGGTATAAAATTAAAGGAAGTAGAATATTTGACACTTATTTGGTGGCTACAATGTTATGTAATGACATAAAAACAATATATACTCATAACGTTAAAGACTTAATAATGTATAAAGAAATAAAAGTGATTGATCCGTTGATGCAATAATAACTACGGAGTAGTAAACTCAAAGGTTTTTTCGATTAATTGAAACCAGTTTTTTTGACTATCATTAATACTTATAGTGACCATCATTCCGGTTTTTGGATCCTTTTTTTGAAAAGTGGTGAGCCAATTGGTTTTAGGTTTATCTGACGAATTGGTTTTATTACATTGTAAAGTCATTACTGATTTATTTTCAAAATAAAAATCAGCAGATTGGGTTGATTGTTTTTCAGTTTTCCACCAAGCAGGATACATAAAAGAAACTATGCATCCTTCGTGTAAATATTTTTTAGTTTCTAACGCAATTGAAGGAAGTGGCGGTTTAGTTGGAGGAAGACTGATTAAATAATTAATGGTTTTATTGGTTTTCTCCACCTTTTGACCATAACGCACACCCAGAATAAAAATCAGGATGACAACGAGTACAAGAAGAAAAATATACGACTTGGTTTTCATTAATTACAGTTTAGC
>PFTH01000049.1:0-622 GCA_002789465.1 Candidatus Roizmanbacteria bacterium CG_4_9_14_0_8_um_filter_34_12
CCCTGACCAGAACCCTCTTATTCTCCAAATTTTTAAGGACTCTGATGTTTCTCATATACGTTAGTAGTTTTATGTTGTTGCCCATCGTCTGGTCTAAACCCCTGCAGAAATATTAAAGCTCTGGCAATTTTGATCATTGCATTATAAGCCATTGTATAACAAGTTTCTTCGTCAATAGATAAATTTTTACGAGATGCTTTAATATTCTTGAAGGCGCTGTCAAGTAAAGCCCTTACTTGATTAAAACCAATCTCTTCCTGTTTTAAAAAGCCCTGCTCGGAAAGTTTATCCAAGTATTTTTTTAAATTCATTCTGATTGTTTGTTAAAAGTATATAATTTTTAATAATATTCTTTAAAAACGAGTTTCTCTCAAATTTAAGTTTAAATTCTTTTTCTTCCCAAAGATGGTAATTAATTTCTCGGCTGACAGCTTTTTCCGTCTTTCTTATTTCTTCAATCAATTTATCCTCATCAATTTTACCAATAATAAATAAATCAATATCAGAATCGGCAGAAAGTCTATTTTTTGCATAAGACCCAAAAATAAAGGCAAACTTTACATTGGGTATCTTTTCAATCATTTTTTTCAGCTCTTCTTCTATACCAATGGTTTTGTTAATA
>PFTH01000049.1:675-835 GCA_002789465.1 Candidatus Roizmanbacteria bacterium CG_4_9_14_0_8_um_filter_34_12
AATCTCTGTTAAATAAAATTCTTTTGCCGGGTTAGCAAAAATAAGTCTTAAAATTTTTTGCCTAACCTTGGATTTAGTAATTAGATCTAACATATTGTTATTATAGCATTTACTCAGTTTTGAGTAAAGTCTTACTCAATTTTGAGCATATCATAAATAT
>PFTH01000049.1:985-3595 GCA_002789465.1 Candidatus Roizmanbacteria bacterium CG_4_9_14_0_8_um_filter_34_12
CACAACTTTGACTTGACCTGACCAAGGCTATTGTGAACGGAAATAATTTTTAACAGCAAACTCAAACTGCTCTACAAAAAGATCCTTAAAATAACTGATGTTATTTTGCTCATAAAACAGAATCACCGCTTTCTTATATTCTTCTTCGCTGACGCTGCGATAAGAAAGTGGACAAATATTATAAGCCATCAAAATGGCATTAGCTGATAGTCGCCCCGTACGCTTGTTGCCATCATCAAACGGTTGAATATAAGCAATCATCACCATTAAAACAACAGCTTTAATAAAAACGTTTTTTTCTTTGTTAATTGCCTCGCATGTTTTTTCTAATGCCTCTCTGATTTGAAAAATATTATCTAACGGACGATAAGCCGTACCAGTAATGCCAACCGGCGCTTTTCTAAGCCCACGTGCGATTCCTAGTCCCTCGGTTAATAAAAAATGAATATCTTCCAGCTTAGCAACCGTCATTTTCTTAAAAGCCGAAGTATTTTTTCTAATATAATCTAATGTCTTTTTATGATTTAAAATCATTGTCGATTCTTCCTTCTTGTGTCCTTGCGCTAATTTATTTTGTTTAATCAGAGACTCCGTTTCCAGTAGAGTATAGGTGTTTCCTTCAATAGAAGACGATTTCCAGCTTAATTCTATATTAGAAGAATAATTAACTCTGAAACAGAGATATTTTTCTTTTTATCCAATATAGTTAAAATTTCTTCTTGCCTTTTGTTTAATTGATTAAATTTTAATCCCATATAATTGTATCATTTTTATAGCTCAATTGTATCAGAAATGATACAAATCTTTTAGCAACTTAAGGGTCCGACCCTTCTAAAGTTATGAACAATACCAGGTCTCACCTGGTAATTACTGGTAATTATTCGTAGTAATTCGTGATAAAATTAGTATGATTAGTGATTTTCATACAATCACTGTTTGAGCATTTTTTTCGCCTCTTCCGGAGCAATCTTCTGTAACTCCCCAAAAACCTCTCCTGCTTTCTCGGGTTCTTTTAAATTTATATAACAAGCAATTTTTTCTTTATAGGCAGGGACAAAATCTTTTTTAAGCTCTAAGATATAATTAATAATTTCTATGGCTCTCTGACAATTATTCACTTCTTTATAAGCCTGAGCCAGGATCAGCAGCATTTTCGGCTCAGCCGACAGAGAAAAACCCATCTCTTGAGCTTTTTCAATTTCTCTCAAGCCATTTTCATTCTGGCCGATGATCAAATAAGCTAAACCTAAGTTCCAGCGCGAAACAGGAATGGTTGTATCAAAGCTCAGGGCTTTCTGGTATAGCTCTATCGCCTCCTGGTCTTTTTCTAACATCATTTTTGTTTTACCAAGTTCAAAATAAACATCCTGTCTTTTAGGCGAAGTTTTTATCCCCTGCTCCAGCGCCTTTTCCGCTTCAATCAAATATCTAGAATCCAGGTCAGCGTTCGCGTTATAAATCTGGCCTAAAAAAAGCCAGTAGCGAACATCAAGCGGATGCTCGCTCACATTTTTTTTGCTTTCTTCAATCGCAAATTCAACTGCCTTTTTTATCGTTTCTTCGTCTTCTCCGCCCCTGTCCTCCACCACAAAAATTGTTTTAACTAATTGCAGTCTCACTTCCGGGTTCGTAAAACACGGCTCTCTAAGAGATTCTTTATACCACTTAAGACCAGAATCCAGGTTGGATAAACTTGCGACAATTCCCATAATCCCCTCTTTTGATTTCTCTAATGGTTTGAAATTGAATTCGTACAGTCCCCAGGGGATGAAAATAAAAAGAAGTATTAACAAAACTGGCAGAGGAAATTTGCTATCAATTTTTACTTGTTTTATTTGTACCTTATTGGTATCTGATTCGTCACTAGTTTCTCTATAAAAAAGCCCTAAGCTGAAAAAGAAAACAATCAAAGGGCCTGGAGTATCAAAAACAAAAAGGTTTTGGACAAAATAAGCGATAAGGAGAAGAAATAAAAATAAAAGGCTGTTTTTCTTCCCTCCTGACGATTTTTTAAATAAATAAAAAATAGAAAAGAAAAGAGCTAAATAAGCAGCGAGACCTAAAATGCCGGTTAAACAAAGGATATCCAATATCTCATTGTGCGAGCGATCAAACCAGGTGTTGGCCGGACCATAAGAAAGATAATGGGGATGATAATGAAGATTGAAAAGAACATTAAAGTTTTCCCAGCCCCTTCCTAAAATCGGCTTTTCTTTAAAGCCTTGAAGAGCCATTCCCCAGGCCGTAGTTCTACTCCAATCGCCCCTGGTAATGCTTGACAGTCGTTGAATAAAATAAGGCGCCTTACTCATCCAGGGAATTTCCCTTTGAAAATTAATAAAGACAAAGCCGGCAATCAGAATAAAAAGAATCAGGGCTGAAACAATCTTGGTTTTAAGAGATCGGAGGCTAAAAATTTTTAAAATTAAAAATATTAAAATAGCAGCGCCTAGACCAACCATGGCCCCTCGAGAACCTGATTGCGACATTATATATAAATTAAAAATTAAAATAGCTAAAACAATCGTTTTATTTAATTTCCTTTCTTCTTTAAAAAACAAAAATCCGGCCAAGAAAAGATGGATCATTGAATAAACAGCCAAAAAGATA
>PFTH01000226.1:0-1483 GCA_002789465.1 Candidatus Roizmanbacteria bacterium CG_4_9_14_0_8_um_filter_34_12
GATAATGTCATAGTTAACAGGACGAAAATGTCATACCTTCAACTGTTGGTAAATGATGCAAAACGGTAGTTTGTTTTACATCATAAAGGGTACTATTAAGGTTTAATTTTAATAGTTACTTTTTACCAATATGAAGGAGCGAATTATGACAACAATTGAACGTTTGCGACTGAAAGTTATCGAGGAGTTGGTTGAAGATAGGATTAATGGCACAACCGCCGCCACAAGGTTAAATTTATCGGTACGTCAGATTAAAAGATTAAAAGTTAAGTTTAAGGAGAATGGTCATGATGGATTGATTCATGGATCTCGAGGAAAAATAGGACTTCGAAAAATCAATATTAATTTAGAAAACAATATTATGAAGATAATTAAAGAAAAATATCATGACTTTGGACCAACCATGGTTTGGGAGAAGCTACAGGAAATACATAGTATTAAATTAAGCGATGAAACCATACGAACAATCATGATAAGAAATCATATTTGGAAAAGCAGTAAAAGAAAAAGAGGTCAGTACTTTGCCTGGCGTGAGAGACGCTTCTCATATGGGCAGCTTCAACAGTTTGATGGCAGTTACCACAACTGGTTTGAGTCAAGAAACTCCTCTTTTCCTGAAAACTGTCTACTTATCTCAGTTGATGACGCAACCGGAAAGATTACACAGGCTGTAATGGGAGTTAATGAATCCGTTACCGCGGTATTTTCCTTTTGGATGGAATATGTAAAGACAAATGGAATACCGCCGGAAATCTATCTTGACAAATTCTCTACCTACAAGATTAATCATAAAGAAGCAACAGATAATGTCGAACTTATGACACAGTTTAACCGTGCAATGAAAAGTTTGGGAGTAAATCTTATCTTTGCCAATACTCCTCAAGCTAAGGGTAGAGTTGAAAGATTGTTTCAAACACTGCAGGACAGATTGGTTAAAGAAATGAGGTTGGCAAATATTAATACACCAGAGGAGGCGAACATATTTCTAAAAGATATCTTTATCCCATGGTACAACGGAAGATATGCCGTAATACCAAAATCAAATGATAATAGCCACCGGAAACTGGACATCTCAACTGCCTTGAAACTTAAAAGCATATTTGCAAAACACTACGTCAGAGGAATCAACAATGACTTTACCATTCAATACAAAAACAACTGGTACCAACTTAAAGAAATTCAACCAACGACCATATTTAAAACAAAGAAGATATTAGTTGAGGAGAGACTGGATAATTCCATTAAGATCAAATACCAAAATCATTATCTAAACTTCTTTTTGTTACCGGAGAAACCATTAAAAGTTAAGTCGTCGCCTATTGTCTTAACCGAACACAAATCAAACTGGATACCTTCCTTTAATCATCCATGGAGACAAATGGGAAGAGCAATTGTTGAAGAAAGACGACTTAAGCAGCAAACAGACCCATTAACAATTATGACAGACCTTACAGGTCAAAATACTGGTGTATCAAACTACATC
>PFTH01000226.1:1524-1842 GCA_002789465.1 Candidatus Roizmanbacteria bacterium CG_4_9_14_0_8_um_filter_34_12
TTTTGGTTTGACACTGATTTCTTAACTATTCAATATTAAAAGGACCTTTGTCTGTAATAATATTGTTAATTTTGGGTAAATGAGTAGGCTTTACTCTGCAAAGCTGGGTATATATTTCTTCAGCAATTTGCTTTAATTTGTCCAGAGGAAGATGTGAAACAGTATCCATAAATTGATCGAAATTATCTTTATTGAGAACTTGAAAACCTAACTTATTTGCAAAAGATACTATTACTAATCCTTCTGGTTCTCTATTAAAAACACTGCTTTCATTATTGAACAATTTACTCCTTACAGATAAGGCAGCATTATATATTG
>PFTH01000001.1:0-1566 GCA_002789465.1 Candidatus Roizmanbacteria bacterium CG_4_9_14_0_8_um_filter_34_12
TAGTGGTGGGATTAATATCAGAACAGCTCATTGCTTCAGTAGAAGTACAATCAGCCTGACCCAAACAAATACTACAGTTATCAAAAGAACCATCAACTTTAGGTGTTGGATTTATACAATAGAGTTTATCATCATAACTTGTGGTTGATGCTGGACCAAGGTAAAACTTTTTAATAAACTCACTTTGTGGGATATCTTCTCCACCTGGATATGAATCATCATCATAAGTTATTGTGCAGGAATAAAAAGTGCCAATTGGTTTTGGTGGTGGATTAATTGGGTCATTTGGTTTTGGTGTGACATATCGACTTTCAGTTGTTACAGTACAATCTGTTGAGATATAAGGAGGCGGAGTTGCCCAAGGGGCGCCAACATAGAGCTTTAATTTAATTGGATCGTTCCCACCAGTTCCATAACTAGTCCCCGTATCACTATCATATTCGCCCAAATATCCGGCAACATAGCCTGTTGGGATTGCTTTAACTATATCCACAGTAGCGCAGGACTCAAGACTATCGCTTCCATTGTTGGCGCAAACCTTAATCGTCGCGCTACCGTCTGGAATCAGGGTATGATCATCGTTATTGGTTGTATATTCGCGGTCAGTTTTGTTTTTATCAATGGCTGTGCTGTTTATTTTAATTTTAAATGAATCGCTATTATCAATCGAATATGGAGCACCGGCGCTACAAAAATACCCCCATGATTTCCAACAGCCATCGCCAGTGTCAGTAAAACTCCATTTTATTGTGACGATTTTTGTTTGAAGTTTGTCAAGATGATTTAAGTATGGTACGGATTGATAAACAATTTGACCATAACCATCCTTAATTTCAGTAATAGTTGGGAAGTTTGGAGCTTGAGAGACGCAACAACCACTACCTGGAGTGTATTGAGAATCACAGCCATAACCAGATGAACATTCTGGGCAACATTCTTGAGCACCCCCACTACATAAACAATCTCGATATTCACTACCAGGTCCACAGCTGACGTTACAACTCCAATTTGGTGGAATAGGAGACCATGTATAAGAATAACAAGATTGGTTTTCGTGTAAAGGATTACAAGTATCGGAAGAAGAACCTGCAATTTTTTTACACGTTAACCCTTCACATCCAAAATAAAATGGAGTTGGAGTTGGGGTTGGTGTATCTGTGGGAATTGGCGTTTCAGTTGGAACTGGTGTTTCAGTTGGGGTTTCCTCAGCAAAGGATTGGTTCGATTGGAAAAACGGTAGTTGAATAACAAACAATCCAATCAGCAGAAAAACACATAATCCGATTAAAATTTTAAATCGCTGGAGCATAAACTTATTTTATACATTTTAAGGACAAAATTACAAGACGGTATTAAGTTTGTTATGAAGTAATTGGGAATTAAAATATAAAGTAAAAAATTTCTAATTACTAATTTCTACTATCTAATCAAACCCCAATCCTTTAATTACCAATTGGAATTTGTTTAGTAATTAGGTCAATTAGAAATTAGGAATTATTATTTTATGTTTAGCATTAATATTCACAGTATTCAGGAGTGGGAATGACAGGTGGGGGTAGTGTTACG
>PFTH01000001.1:1763-2008 GCA_002789465.1 Candidatus Roizmanbacteria bacterium CG_4_9_14_0_8_um_filter_34_12
AATCTGTTGTATCTTTCACTTGAATCCCAGTTGCCCCAGACCAAGTCCAGGTGACGGGTGTGGTTTCGGTTGCTGAAGCATATGTCCCGCAACTTCCTGTTGGAACGGGTAATTTTCTATTAACAGCAAACCAAATATTTCCGGATTGAGTCGAAGCATCAACTCCGGTAACGGTGAATTTAGTAACTTTGCCATCAGCATATGTTAAATTTGATCCCGAATAAATACCTCCTGTACCTGACCAC
>PFTH01000001.1:2065-3995 GCA_002789465.1 Candidatus Roizmanbacteria bacterium CG_4_9_14_0_8_um_filter_34_12
ACACGCCAGCCTCCAGCATCATATGGTTTTGGAGTTCCATCCTGGTTTTTTGGTTGAACAAAATACCAACCAGGACTATTGGCCGTATTGATGGTAGCAGTGATGGAACAACTGGTGGCAGCGGTTTTAAGAATCCAAGCCGATTGGTATGGTCCACGACCCGGGTTCCACACACCATTCTCATGTTCACAATCATTATAAGAATTAGTTGTGGAGCTCCCAGACCATCCACCACCACAATCATAGCTAAAACTCATATCAACGAAAGGAGCAGCGGATGTTAAAAGCTGTTCGTCAGTTGAGCGGCGAAAATCTTCGTCGACATCATACCAAATCCGTCCTTTAAGATATGTTCCGTTTGAAGCTGCTGTAGTACAAGAAATTTCATTTGACCAAGGTGTGCCATCGGTTCCGGTGACATGTCCATAATAAGTGGTGTTATTACTTAAACCCATGGTATCTGCGGCTAATCCTGGCGTCTCTCCGTTATTATAGACATTTCCATTTGCTGCATTTTCAGTTCCAACTTGTAACCAATATTTTCCATCAGCTGGAGGAGGGGCTGATGCTGTCCAACTCCAAGCAATGGTTGTATCGTTAACGACGCATGATAAAACCGGCGCTGCTGGAGTAGGTGTTGCGGTTGGTGCATTGGTTGGAATTGGAGTTGGACAGGTGACGTTATTTTCAGGGGAAAAAGTTGCAAAATCATTAGTGACTCTTCCATAAACAATTGTTCCAGGAGCAACTCCATTAATAACTTTTCCGCTACTGGCTGGAGCATTATACAACCAATTAGCCGCAGTTCCTCCTCCACTGGCAAAACTATACGTATCTTTCACTTGTAATCCTGTGGCGCCTGATGTCCATGTCCAGGTGATCGGCGTTGCTCCAGAGTTATATACACCACAAGTTGGTATCGGAGCTGGGATGTCTCGTCCACAGTTTTCGTAGTTAATAACTAAACTAGTTCCGTTTGACCAAGGAGATTCATTGGCGTCCGGAATAGCCTTATCATAGGCTTTTGTATGTGCTGATATTGTGATATTTGCGGGAACTATTATCCATGGAGAATTGGTATTTGTGGTTGTATTATAGTAATAATTTTGGTTGGTTGTGTCAGACCAAACTTGAATAAGATATTTATCAAATCCACAAAGACCAGTGTAGTTAATTGCATCCCATGAATACTGAACTTTATACGAATCTGTTGCTCCATCATATTGACAATCAATTGGCCGATCAGTAACTTTTGATAACGGATTAGTATCAATCATTAATTTTCTCGGTGTTGCAAAATTACCATCACAAACATCTTGATTAATGGTTGTGCGAGCAGTCCAGTAATATGTTCCTGTTGTAAGGGGGGGTGTGGTGGAAGCGGTAACTGACGCACCATCCCAACCGCTATTATATAACCAAGGAGAACTAAAGGTATTTTCATTATCAACGGCAAATTGATATGTGCTTGCACCGGTTGCAGAGAGTGGAATTGATGTATTTTTTGTACAATAATTGTTTGCGGGTGAATTTAAAGACGGAATTGGAATGGGTCCACAACCACAAACATTAACTCCAGTGCAATTGGAGGTTGCAGCTCCATCACCAACAGTCGCATTAACAATGCAGCGGGAACCGTCTGCTGGACAGGTGAAGTCGACAGCTGAAGGAGAGTTTGACTGTGGTCGAACAGCTGGTACTGTAGTTTGAGTTGATGCCAATGTACCGCAAGTCTTTGTCCAGTTATATGTCAAAGTTTGATTAAGGTTAGGGTCAGTTCCAGGAGCAGTAACCGATACCGTTTCTTCAGCAACGGGAGCTCCTGAATAAGTAATTGTTCCACACAAAGGTGGAGCATTGGTGGGAGTGGGAGTGATAATATTCACGGGATGAGTACACGCATTTGTGCAGGTTGATTCTGGATTAGAGT
>PFTH01000007.1:0-1624 GCA_002789465.1 Candidatus Roizmanbacteria bacterium CG_4_9_14_0_8_um_filter_34_12
AAAATGATGATGAAACTGGAATAAAAATAAAAGAAGCATTAGAAGTTTTTAAAAAAAGAGTTAAAGAAAACAATTGGGAAGAGCAACTTAGAGAAGCTATTCCGGAATTAGTAACCCTATTTACATGAAAAGTAATTGGAATATTAAACTATACGGATTGTTTAACGTTGTTCAATCTTTGGATTTTTTGGCACCGATTCGGATTGTATATTTTCAACATGTAACCAACTCCTATTCTCAAGCCGCCAGTTTGATTTCAATTGTGTGGATTTCCTCGGCAATTTTTGAAGTGCCAACCGGAATTTTTCGGATTTTATCGGTCGTAAAAAAACAATGGTAATGGGATCGTTGTGTATGTGTTTGGGTTATATTTTATACGCATTAGGATTTAACTTTTGGATTTTGGCACTAGGTGCAATTTTACATGGTATGGCGCGCGCATTTTTTAGTGGAAATAACAATGCTTATTTATATAACTCGTTGGAAAAAGATAGTCATGAAAAAGAATACCAGAATTATTATGGGAAAATTTCGTCATTTCTGTCTGCTTCTTGCTTTGTTGCTGCGCTTTTAAGCGGGATTATTGCCGGGTGGTCTTTTAGATTAATGATTTGGTTAAGTTTTATTTTCCAGCTTACATCATTAATAGTTGCAATGATGTTGCCGGAAGTGTTGGTAAAAAAACCAGAAACAACCAATATCTTTTCTCATTTAAAAGATGCTGTTTCTGAAATCAAAAAAAATATCAACTTACGTTATTTAAGCCTATCAGGAGTATTTATTGGTGTAGGAGATGCTGCCTATGAATTTCATGCAGCGGTTTTTGGTGCTGTCTGGCCATTGTGGGCAATTGGTATTGCGCGGGCACTTCAAGAACTCACATTAACCGTAAGTTATTATTTTTCAGAGAAAGTAATTAAGAAGTTAGGTGGAGCAATAAATACCTGTGTTTTTCAAAATATTTTTTCTTGGGTTGGAAGTATTTTAGCGGTTGTTACCAGGTCAGTAATTTCACCACTGTTTATAATAAGTGGATTTGTATTTTTGGGTCCTTCTGATACTGCCTCCCAATCTTTATATCAAAAGGAATTCACAGAGAGACAACGGGCAACAATTGCATCTTTAAATTCTTTAGGCGCAAGTATATATTTTACGTTTGTGATGACGATTGCCGGATTTATAGCAAATAAATACAATCCTTTTATTGGGCTTTTAATTACACAAATTTTTTATCTTCCAGCGATATATTATCGACTAAAGCTGTTTTCTCATATGAGGAAAAACAAAGTATTATGTTGATTTATTAGTCATCCCCGCGTAGGCGGGGATCCAGTCTATAATCGACAAACATTTTCATTATTAATTTGTTATCCCGTGCTTTGACATGGGATCTATATAATGTATATTATGTCTGGATTCCCGTCTTCACGGGAATGACGCATAGAGAATGACGGGTACCTGGTAAACTAGACAGTAAGTCTCGATACAATTAGGGAATTATTGTTACAAGTTAACTAGTTATTTTTATGGTCGGAAAATATTATCCAAAAGAATTAAAGGAAGAAGTAATCAATAAAATTAAATCAGAAGGGCTTACCGGAGTTGAAGCTTCAAATAGGTATGG
>PFTH01000007.1:1635-1837 GCA_002789465.1 Candidatus Roizmanbacteria bacterium CG_4_9_14_0_8_um_filter_34_12
TTCAAATAGGTATGGGATTAATGTTAAAAACATCTATTGTTGGTTAAGTCAAGGTGTTGGCGGTGGAACTAATGGACAAATATTGGAGAACAATCGATTAAAGCGGGAGAACAAACAACTAAAGCAAATAATCGGTCAATTATTATTTGAAAAAGAAAAAGGAAAAAAAAATTAATATGGTACGTTCTTTGAATATCAAAGT
>PFTH01000009.1 GCA_002789465.1 Candidatus Roizmanbacteria bacterium CG_4_9_14_0_8_um_filter_34_12
GACTTTTTTAGCAGTCATAGTGTATGATTGCTAATACCTACTTTACTTAAATAAAGTTTAAGTTTAGTAGAAAAATATGGAAGATTTAACCCAAAGACAAGTTGATATTTTAAAAGCAATAATTGTTGAATATTCAGAGTCGGGTAATCCAGCAGGATCGGATATTTTGGAAAAAAAATATAAACTTGGAGTTTCACCGGCAACAATTAGAAACGAGATGGTTGAGTTGGCGAAAAAGGGTTATTTAAAGAAAACCCATTTTTCATCTGGACGCGTACCATCAGCCAAAGGGCTAAGGTTCTATATTAAGCATTTAATGAAGCAAAAAGAACTATCAACTGCGGATGAAGTGGCGTATAAAAACAGCGTTTGGGATGATAGAAATCAAATTCATCGTTTATTAACTCAAGCAACAAAAATATTGGCAAGACGCACAGGATTATTATCCTTGGCAGTGACTGATGCCGGTGATGTTTACTATTCAGGTATTGGTAATTTGCTAAATCAACCGGAATTTTTGGACTATAATTTATCCCGTTTAGTTTTTTCTCGACTTGATGAAATTGAATATTGGGAAAGGATAATGAATAAGGCATATAAACTTAATGATGACATTTTTTATTTATTAGGAGAAGAAGATTCGACTGATCCATTATATGATTCATGTGCAAGTATATTTGGTGAATTTGAAACATCAAAGATTAAAGGGATTATTGGAGTGGTTGGATCAAAACGAATGTATTATGAAGTTATTACACCGCAAATAAAATATTTTTCAACGCTAATTGAAAGTTTGATTAATAAAGAATAATTATTATGGATAACAAAGTTAAAACAATATGCAAACAGTGTGAACAAAACCTTAAGGAGTTACAGGAGGAAACATTAAAATCTCAACAAGAGATAATGTCTTGGAAAGATAAGTATTTACGAGCCTTAGCAGACTATCAAAATTTTGAAAATCGGGTAAGTGTTGATAAAGAAGATTTACGAAAAACCGCCAATCAATTTTTTATCATGCGATTATTACCATTTTTAGATAATCTTGAACGAGCTGAGACATTTGTCAAAGATAAGAATTTACAGATGATCAAACAAGAATTTATTAAACTATTACAACAGGAAGGAATTGAAGAGGTGGTGGTTTTTGGTAAAGAATTTGATCCATATTTAGCCGAGGCAATTGATCTAGTTCCAGGAGAAAAAGATAACATTGTGGTTGAGGTTTTACGAAAAGGTTATAAGTTTCAAGGTAGATTAATTAGACCAGCGCAGGTGAAGGTGAGTAAAAAAGTTCAAAATTCAAATATCAAAATTCAAAGTGATGTTAAAAATTAATTATAAATTTATTTTAAAATACTATGTCAAAAATAATCGGTATTGATCTTGGTACAACAAATTCTTGTGTGGCGGTGATGGAGGGTGGAAAACCAAAAGTGATTCACTCTCAAGAAGGTCGCAATGTTATTCCATCAGTTGTTGATCCGGTTAAACGGGTAGTGGGTGATGTTGCCAAAAGACAAATGGTGATTAATACAAAAAACACTATCTTCTCTGTAAAGCGCTTAATGGGTCGTCGTTTTAGTGACGAATCAATTAAATATGATGTTAAATGGCTTCCATATAAAATTAAAGAAGGTCGCGATGGGATGGCAGTTGTTAATGTTGATGGAAAAGACTATACGCCACAAGAAATTTCTGCACAGGTTTTACAAAAAATAAAAACTGATGCAGAAGCATATCTTGGTGAAAAAGTTGGAAAAGCCGTGATTACAGTTCCTGCATATTTTGATGATTCGCAAAGACAAGCAACTAAACAAGCTGGAGAAATTGCCGGACTTGAAGTAGTTCGGATAATTAATGAACCAACTGCAGCTGCATTGGCCTATGGTTT
>PFTH01000020.1 GCA_002789465.1 Candidatus Roizmanbacteria bacterium CG_4_9_14_0_8_um_filter_34_12
AACAATGGTTGGAACTGCTCAAAAAATTCCTAGTAATTTTTTTGATTATTTTAACCAAGCTAAATCAACCCTCAATCCAGCCAATATTGGCTATCAGTCTTTTGTGTACGGAACTTTTCCTTTAACAATAAATAAAATACTTGCATATTTAGTTGATATGGACAGCTACAACGGTTTGACAATATTAGGACGATTTTTATCAGCCTTAGCTGATTTAACGGTGGTTTATGTTGTTTATAAAGTTTCTGAGATGCTTCAGGGGAAATATAAAAACGTAAAATTTTGGGCAGCTTTTTTTTATGCAATTTCCGTTTTACCAATACAACTTTCCCACTTTTATACAGTAGATAGTTTTCTCAACTTATTTATGTTTGGGTCGTTCTACCACATGTTAAGGGTTGGTCACGACCGACCCCTACAGAATGCGATTTTATCTACTGTTTTTTTTGGTTTGGCTTTGTCATGCAAGGTAACCGCGGTTTTTATTTTACCCCTAAACCTATTTTTACTAATAAAGACGAGTTTCACACTTTTGTCATCGCGAGCGAAGTCGAGTTTGACTCGACGGAGCGTGGCGATCCCGTTATCAATAGGACGTCCTATATTAATGGGGTTGTTTACAATGACATTGTTTTCAATTAATGCAAAATTCGTATTGAAATCAATTTTATTTTGTATCTTATATTTCCTTATAAGTTATATATCCGTTCGAATCGCAAATCCATATTATTTTGAAAACTCTACTTTTTTTAATCCGGAGTTAAACAAAGTTTTTATGAGCGGCATTCAATCATTAAAAACCTTAACCGTAAAAGATATTAACAGTTATTATCCTCCCATGGTTCAATGGCTGTCTAAAAATAGTATGATTCATAGTCTAGTAAATAATTCTGTTTTTGGTTTAGGGATTACTCAAACTGTTATAGTAATAGTCGGAAGTTTATTTCTGACGATTAAGGGAATAAAAAAAATATTAAATAAAAATTTTCATAAGGATAAGAATCTACCGATATTATTAATCATGTTGTTATGGACAGTTAGTTTTTTTATATACCAAAGTTCTCAAACAACTCCGACCCTAAGGTATTTTATTATTATCTATCCATTTCTCGCGATATTCGCCGCAATTGGAATTGTTGCGTTGATTAATGTCATTGCGAGGAGCGACCAAAGGGAGCGACGTGGTTATAATCCCGAGGTTAAATCGAGGGACAATCTCGCTACCAATAAAGTTAATCTTATATTAACGGGATTGTTTCTCCGCCAACAGGCGGATCGCAATGACAAAGTGACAAAAATATTATCAATACTCATTTTTCTTATCTGGCCTTTGATGTTCTCCTCAATCTATATCACAAAAAATTCCCGTGTTTCCGCATCAGAATGGATTTATAAAAACATCCCAAACGATAGTCTAATTTTAAGTGAGTATTGGGACGATGCTTTGCCAATGCCAATGATTGATAATCATGGTAAACAGTTTAGAGGAGAAGCTTTGACAGTTTTTGATCCAGACACACAGAAGAAGTGGACAAAGATTAATCAACAATTAAAACAAGCAGACTATTATATTTTATCATCTAATAGGGCGTGGGGGAGTATTCCGTTGGTTCCAGAAAAATATCCACAGGGAAGTAAATTTTACCAAGACCTATTCGCAGAAAAATTAGGTTATAAAAAAATTAAGGAATTTACCTCATATCCATCACTTCGCTGGCTGGGAATTCCAATTGACTTTCCAGATCAGTGGAGTGATGAGGCATTCACAGTCTATGATCATCCCAAGGTCATTATCTTTAAAAAAATCTAAATTACGGGATATATTATTTTTAACATTAATCCTTTTATTAGGACTAGCTATTCGTTTGTATAAACTTGATTCTATTCCAGCGGAAATGTGGGGCGATGTTAATACCCAATTTTCCCAAGTATTAAAAATACAAAATAGCGGATTCTACACAACTTATGAAGCTGGCAGTGATGGCCCATTTTTCCCGCACATTGCATATTTATTTTCCCTCTTATTTGGTCTGTCTTTTTATACATTGAAATTAACTTCTGTATTTGGAGGTTTACTACTAATAATTACAACCTATCTTTACTCAAAAGAATTGTTTAAGAATAAATATATTGGTATTATTTCTGCGTTTTTTGCAACGACCTCTTTTTGGGCATTATCCATGTCGAGACAGGCAAAACCACACATCTTTATTCCGGTTTTTATTAGTTTAGCTTTATATTTTGCTTTAAAGAAAAAAAAAGCCATTGCAGGGATATTATTAGGAATCGGTTTATATACTCAAACAGCTTATTGGGGAGCAGTTCTAATATTTTGGTATCAACCCTTAATTTTATTATATAGTTTATTGACTTCGATACCGTTCTATTTTGATTTTATTAGTCATCCTGATAAATTACTATCGCCAAGCACATATTTAGGGGAAAAAGTTGTTTTGCCAACAATTAGTAACGCCCCTCAGATGATTATAAAGATAGTAAACAATTACGCAAGAAACTTTATGGGTAATTTTATAAATGGTGATCCTGTTTTTAGGCAAAATATTAGCGGGCAAGCATCTTTCGATTTAATAAGCGGGCTTTTATTAATCTTAGGAATAGTACTAATATTTAAAAGCATTGTTATCAAAAAGAATAAAAAGTTACTTTATTTTCTATTTTTTCCTTATTTATTAATCCAGCTTCCTGCGGTTATAGATATAAAACATCCGTTATCAACTCCAAATATTGGAAGGACAATTGGTATCTTGCCTTTACTATTATCAGTTATAAGTTACGCACTGTATGAGATAACTGTTCTTATCAAAAAGCGTTATTTTAAGTTTATTTTTTTATTTACAATGATATCATCTATTTTTATTATTAATAATTATCGTTATTTTGTTCTTTATCCAAAGGGGTTACCAAATAACAATGTTCCATTTGGAAAAGTAATTGCGAAGTATATTGATACTATTCCGATTAGTACAAAAACAATAATAATTAATTGTTGTTGGGGTGAATGGGGGCAGCCGGAACCCTTAAGCATTATCTACAGTTTAGAGAAAACCAGCAAGAGAAGCATAAGCTTTATAAATAATTTTAACTATTGTGAGGGTGACCGTCCACTCTTAATAATAACTGATCCAAATCAAAGTCAATTAGATGAAAGTATCAAAAATTGTTATCAGTCGAACAATATAAAAACTCAGTTACTTAATGAAAAAAATGTTCCAGTTGCCAAAATATTTCGAATCAATTAATAATTAACTCTTTCATGGGGAAAGCAAGATTAGTAATTATTATTTTTAAACAGTCTTATAAACATGGTGTATAAAAAATACTCCTTTAAGAAGATAATAAATCCGGCACACTATGTTAAAGATGAAATCAAAGAAATAATAAGAAGAATCATTAATAAAACAAATAATTTTGACATAATTGACTTTGGTGCTGGGACTGAAAGATTAACTATTCCATTACTTAAGAGCGGATTTAAAGTTGTTGCAGCAGATATAGATAAAAACTCGTTAGAACAATTAAAGAAAAATGCTAAAAAGATAGGTAAAGAAAAAAACCTAAAGATAGCTAAAGAAATCAAAAAAGCAAAATATTATTCGTATATAGTTGGATGTGATATATTACATCATGTAAATGTTAGTCAATATTTTCAAGTTTTTTATAAAGCCCTAGACCATAATGGTAAAATTATCTTTTCAGAGCCAAATGCATTCCATTTATTTTGGTGGTTTTTCGTGATTATATTTTTAAATTTTAATGATGAGAAGGGGATAGTTCATTGTAATTTTTTTTCATTAAGTCAAAAAGTAAAACAAGCAGGATTTCGCGATATAAAGATAAACGGATTTGGATTATTTCCTCCTCAGATGTTTGAGAATTTTAAAAATTTATCTAGGCTTAATTATCTATTGGGGAAATCACCCTTTTTGAAACTATTTGCCTATCGGCTGATAATTGAAGCGTCAAAATAATTATTTTCTTGAAGCAAAAAGAAATTTAATGTAGTTATGAACAGCATTGTCTTTTTCAACAAGTTTAAATTGGTTTCTAATTAATTTTCTTTTTAATAACTCGTATTGTTTTTTCATCATCTTATTAAACAAATGAATCTCAAAGGCAATATGATTTACTTTTCGAAGAACACCATCAGAAGTATTTTTAATGATTTTGTATTCACCGCCTTCACAGTCGATTTTTAAAAAGTTGCATTTGATTATTTGTTTTTCTTTAAAAATTGGATTAAGTGATGTAACAAATTTCTTTGTTATTTCAACATTAGAACATTTATTTTGAACGATATTTTTTTTCATCAAAAAAATTCTTTCATCGTTGATTTCAAATGAATAGACTCTTTCAGCATTTATACTTGCTAAAATGCTGAAATCTCCAATTGACGCCCCAATATCAATCACAATATCTTTTTCTTTTAACTTTCTTATTTGTTCGTATTGATGGTCTAAGATAACTTCTTTTAATGTCCAAATATCCATCAAATTTGAGACCCATAATTTAATACTTTTAGTACTTATAAGTATAGGTTTTCTAATAAGGACTAATGGAATCATCCAATAATTAGTATTTTGAAGCAATGTTTTAATAGATTTTAAATAGTATTTTAGGGCGTTAAATTTCATTTTTTAGTTAAGATAATAAATAAGGCCGCAGATTTATTATTATTATAATTAAGGCTGATATTTCTTTCAACAAAATTGATTAGTAATTTTGATGGTTTAAGTAAATTTAACGACCATTTTCTAAATAATTTATAACTAATTAAAGAAGGTAGTGAAAAATAATGGAGCAAATCAAGATACAAGGCATTTTTTGGGGAAACATAACCCTCAACTTTACTTATCGTAAAACCACTCTTTTCAAATCTTGATTTCCATTTTTTCTCACTAAATAAATTAAAATGTTCCTGTTTTTTTCGCAGCCAATTAACATAAACTTTCCCCAGTATTTTGCTTCCAAATAAACTTTTTTCCCATTGATCTGTCATTACGGTTGTAATGAAATTTCCGCCAGGCTTAAGAACTCGATGTATTTCTTTTAGCGCGACATCAAGTTTGAGAATGTGTTCAAGAACACAGTTTGAAATAATGGCATTAAAGTAATTGTTAGGGTAGGGGATGACCTTACCATCATAGTAAGCTATTTTTTTATATATTCCATTTTTTTCCGCTTCTTTGGCACGACTGTTTATCAGATCTAATCCAACGTCAATTGATTTTTTCCCAAAAACCGTTTCTGCGAAAAAGCCATCACCGCAACCAAAATCAAGAACAGGTTGTTCTATTATTTTCGTATTTTTATAAAACAGTATCGCCTCTTGCGGTCTAATTAACGCCATAAACAATGGTCGGTTTTCGATATATTTTCGAATAAAATAATCAAGATTATTTTTCATTGCTGTATCTTATTGTCATCGCGAGTCACGTTCATGTCAACTGAACGTGACGTGGCGATCCCGTTACCAATAGGACGTCTTTTATTAACGGGATTGCTTCGTCATTTCATTCCTCGCAATGACATTGTTTTTAATAATTGGTCATAAAATCGATAGGTTTTTTTTATGTCAAATATTAATTTGGCATTTAAAACTAATTTCTTATTAGTATATTGACTACGATTATTGATTATGGTTGTTATTGCTTCAGCAATTGCGTCAGAATCTTTTGGTGGGGTAATTATACCCATCTTTGTTAATTGAATGGGTATGCGAACTCCGGGTAAATCAGAAGCAATCACCGGCGTTCCACATAACATTGCTTCTGCTTGCACCATTCCAAATGCTTCGGTTTGATTGATTGAAGGTAATACTAAAACATCAATTACTTTATAAAACGCAACCAGTTGACGATCAGTAAGTTTACTAAAGAATTGATATTGAATCTGATTGGTTTTCAGTAATTTTAATATATGTTGATAATAAGCATTTTCTCCAACGGTTTTGTTGCCATGAGGCCCAGCGAACCAGATAACAACTTTTTGTTGTTCTGCTAAATGTTTTACAGCTGAAATTAGATATTCTATCCCTTTTTCTCTTGCAATTCTACCAGTAAAACCAACAACGATAGACTTTTGATCTTTAATTTTAATTATTGTTTCAAGAAAATTTGAATCGATCTTTTGAATGTTAATTGGAGGTAAAGTAAATCGAATCTTATTACGATATTTATTAATTAATTTATTATTTTTGACATAATCTTCTGAGAGGGCGGTTATGAGCTGACTTTGAGATAGTTGAAATTTAACAGACTGGTTAAGAAAAAATTCAATAATTCGATCAACAATACTATAATCTAGTTTAACCTCACAAAGGTAAATAGCTAAAATTGGTTTTTTATGAATCTTAGCAAATAAAACCAATAGCCATGCTTCAAAATTTGGAAGATTGATTATGATAATATCATTGTTTTTAACTTGATTCCAAAAGATAATAATTGATCTAAGTGAAATAAATCCTTTTGATAATACAAAATTATATGGAATTCGGCGGATAAGCAAATCATTATGTTTTTGGTTATTTAATAAGTTATGAGAGTGGGGAAAGGTTAATACAGTAATTTTATGTTGTTTACTAAGATGAGTTAATATTCTTAAAGGATAAACGGTGAGTCCAGAAACATATGGATAAAAATATGAAGAAAAAAAGAGGATATTTTTCATGTTAAGTAATTTGTTCTAATCATCTTTATCGCCGATCTTAATATTGGAAAGCGATCTTTATATTTTATCTGCCGGTCGAAAAAATTATATATCCATACTATTTTTCTTTGTTTATTTCCATCTTCAAAGTTCTTTTTTTCAAGATAGTTCACAATATCCCAATTATCTTCAACATAAATGTCAAGATTGAGTTTTTTGATCATTTTTTCTTTGAAAATATGTGGTTGTTCATTTTTTGAGTTGTGATAGTATCCTTTTAAAAACTTATCACCGTTTATTTTCTTGATCCAAGAATGAAAGTCATTTTTTAGAAAATCAAAACGGGCGGTGATGATATATGCTTCAATTTTGCCTGATTTTGCCAAATCAACTAGATCAGAAAGACCTGGAGCTGTGATAAAACTTGACAAATGGAGTATTCGCCAGAATGTTTTTTCCCAATGGGATTTTGGATAATAGAATATAAGTCCTTTTTTATGAAGTAGAACGCGTTTAATTACTGAAGTTATTGGGCGTACAATTCTTGCTGGATTATAAAGGATAACTCCGTCAAGATCAAAACCAACTTTAAGAATTTTTTTTGGCATAGTAGGTTATTTACTGAACAATGTTCTATAATATTTAGTTATGGACGAAGCCCCCTGCCGAATGCTAGAGGACGAAGCCCCCTGCCGCATGGTGGGGGGTTGCGCTTTTTTCATTCGTAAATTATACTAAATTAAGTTTATAAAGTTTATCAAGTTGAAAGTTTTTAAAGTTCTATATAAGGAACTGGTAGTAACATACTTTTATACTTTATAAACTTTATGAACTTTATAACTTGTCACTAACTTATGTTACCTGTTTTTCTTAATTTAAAATTTATCAAAATCTACACACAGGGATTGTTTTTGGTGTTAGCCTTTTTTTGGTCAAGTTATTTTTTATGGAAATTAATTAGGCTCACATCATACAAAGAAGAAGATATATTTGATAATTTATTTACAAGTATTTTTAGTGGTTTATTTTTTGGGAGATTGGTGTTCGTGATATTAAATTTCTCTAAATTTGGTTTTGATCCAATCAAATTCATTCTTGTCAATGGTTACCCTGGTTTCAGTATTGTTGGGTGTCTTGCCGGTTTTATGCTGGTAATCTATTTGTTTTCAAAAAAGCAAAGAGAGTCATTTAGTGAAATTATTGATTATTTTATCCCACCGATATTTCTATCCCTGGGTTTTGGTAAACTTGGGAGTTTTTTTTCTGGAAGTGAGTTGGGGAGTAAGACAAAGTCCATTATCAGTTTAAAATATCCAGGACTGAACGGTAATTACCACTTAACTGCGTTTTATGAATCACTTTTATTCTTTATTGGATTTTATTTAGCATATAGAATATTAATGGCGATTCGAAAAGAGCAGGGAGCAAAGGGACTCAATTTGTATTTTTTTATTGTTTGGTTTGGTGGGATATATTTTTGGTTTGACAAAATGAAACATAATCATTTATATTTCCAGAGTTGGAGTTTTAATTGGATAACCGGATTATTATTACACTTGACAGGAGTTTTATATTTCTTGTATTATTTCAGGAGACAAATTTTTACAAATATTAAAAATATTAATAATTTTATAAAAAAACATGTTAAAAAAATTATCAGCAAAATTCGTCAATCAACAAAAATCCGCTCTGAACAAGGAAAAGCAAAAGATTCAAGTTCAAATTCTTGAATTAAAACAGAATGATCCATTTTCTGATCCAGAACATGCTTTAGATAACGCAGCCATTGATACAGATGTGCGTGAACAAGTTGGTCACGATAATATTGAGGCTCAGATTAAAGATCTGGAAAAGCGTTTATTAACAATTGAAATTGCCTTAAATAAAATTGCAAAGAATCGCTATGGTTTTTGTGAAAAGTGTAATCTTCCAATTCCAATCGCTAGATTGGAAATTGTGCCAGATGCAATTCTGTGTATGGAATGTGAGAATAAATAAATCTGTTTCTAGCATACCTCTTCGTTTTCAAATAACATACGGATTATACCTAATGGAGCTTTGATTTTGATTTAAAGTTAGATTATAGAATCAAACTGAACTCTCAATTTGAAAGCTACGGTTTATACCTAACGAAGCGTTAAGCGAAGTGGCATAGGCATATACCAAAGGTTGAAAAATCAAAGCAGAGTGGTATATACTGAATGATATATGAAGGATATTGCTTCATCTGTTTTTTTAAACTTTTCGTTATTTTTATTAGTGCCATTTATTTCAGCTTATTTTTTAAAAAAGATACGTATTTCACCGTTGATTGGTTATATTATTGGAGGTCTAATATTAAACAGTTTCTTTTCAAGCACCCTTTCAAGGGATTCAATTAATAGTTTTGCGTATTTTGGGATAATCCTTCTTTTATTCACAGTTGGACTAGAGACTCGTTTTGACAAAATGGTTAGTTTGCGTCGTTTTATTATTTTAGGAGGTTTATTGCAAATATCTTTCTCTATTCTTTTTATTAGTCTTACTGCTCTTATTTTTAATTTTACCCCGCTCCAATCGCTTTTAATCGGTATTGCGTTATCATCGTCATCAACTTCATTAGTGGCAAAAATTATTCAAGATCGCGGAGAAGAAAATTCATTCTTAGGTGAATTGGCGCTTGGAATTTTAATCTTTCAGGATTTGGCTTTTATTCCTTTCGTGATCATTTTCAACTCTTTGACAAATGAAGTTAGTGCATTTGGACCAGTTGTATTAAAAATATTCATTGACATGATCTTGGCAACGATTGTATTAGGGCTTGCTTACTATTTTGGTCAAAAAGTTATTCCAATTGTTTTTAATAAAATCGCTAAGTCTTCTCGTGAGCTACTAAATTTATTTATCATTTTATTTATTTTTTTAACAGGATACGTGTCATCAATCGTTGGATTACCAATTTTAGTGAGTATTTTTGTTGCAGGAATTATTATTGCACAAACAATGGAACACTATCATATTTTCTCTCAAATTCGTCCACTACGAGATATATTAGCGATAATATTTTTTATTTATATCGGAACTAACATTAATATTAGAATGGTTTTTCCGCAACTTCCTCAAATATTATTATTTACACTGATTGTGGTTTTGATTAAGACACTGATTATAATAACAATTTTTACTGCATTCAGATTGCAGTCCAAATTATCGTTTTATCTATCATTATTTTTATTTCAAATTGATGAAGATGCGTTTATTCTTGCTTCATTGGGTTACCGAAATAATATATTTAATCAGAGTCAATATCTTTTTATCATTACGTCAGTTTTGATTAGTTTAATAATAACACCGATTCTCATCAATAATAAGGAAAAAATATACATAATATTAAGGGAATCAATTAAACGCTTATTACCGTTTATAGATTCATATATTAGTCATAGGATTGACGCGGACTCAACTAGTATTGACGTATTGAATATTAAAAATCATGTGATTCTCTGTGGTTATGGTCGTATTGGTGCATATATTGGTCGTGCGCTACTAATAGCAGACATTCCTTTTCTAGCAATTGATTACAATTTTTCCATCGTTAACAAAGCTAAAAAGATGGGCATTAACATTATTTATGGTGATCCTACTGATCCAAATATTCTTGATTACGCTGAAGTTGAAACTGCAATGGCTTTGGTTCTAGCTTTGCCAGATCGTATTTCTCAAGAGAGTATCATTGTTAGCGCAAAAACTGTAAATAAAAATATTATTATTATTAGTCGTGCACATCAAAAAACAGACAAACAAAGAATGAGAGATTTAGGGGCTAATTTCGTTGTGCAACCAGAAACAGAAGCTTCTTTATCTATAATAAAAAAATTGTTTTTATTGAAACAGTTACCAAAAGAAGAGATAGTTCGACATTTACAATATCTTAAAAAGGAAGATGAGGGCATATGAACATGAAATATAAACATCAATCTAAGAAGGTTACTGATAAAAAAATGATGTTTTTGATTAGCGTTATGATTTTAGTACTCGGATTATTATTAAGTCAAATTCGTAATTCTTTATTTGTCGCCCAACCAGATCGCTTAAACTTAGTTTTT
>PFTH01000230.1:0-404 GCA_002789465.1 Candidatus Roizmanbacteria bacterium CG_4_9_14_0_8_um_filter_34_12
CGGTTCTGTGCTCGATAAAGCAAATATCCTACAAGAGTTTGATATATTTTTTTATGTAACCGATGGAAGTTATTTTCTATCCACGGCTAAAAAAAACTATATCTTTTGTATGGTACCACAAAAAAACTTATATCAAATGAGTCTAGTTAATCGATTAAAAACAAAAAACTGTAGCTTTATTTGTAACTCAAAATATACTCAATCATGGTTAACAAAATGGGGAATAAAAACCCAAGTAATTTATCCATATATCGCCAATGATTTTGTTAACTTAGATATAAATCAACTTCAAAAAGAAAATATTATTCTTTCTGTTGGTAGGTTTTTTGGCCATCTTCACTCGAAAAAACAGGCTGAAATTATTAATACGTTCAATAAACTTAAACAAACAAATCCACTGTATA
>PFTH01000230.1:524-12774 GCA_002789465.1 Candidatus Roizmanbacteria bacterium CG_4_9_14_0_8_um_filter_34_12
ATGCAACTCCTGAATTGGTGGAGCACTTGGGAATAACTCCACTTGAGGCAATGTCGTCCGGATGCTTGACTTATTGTTACAACGCAGGAGGATCTAAGGAAATAATCCAAGATTATAAAAATGGGTTTTTATTTGACAATGCTGATAATTTGCTAAGAAAAATGGTTGCTTATAATCAAGCAAAAGACATCGTTCAATACGCTCATTCTTATGTTAAAGATAATTTTGGTTTCAAGATATTTGAAAAAAGAGTGAAAGAAATTATATAACTATGATATCAATTATCATTCCGACCTATAAAAACACTGAAGGCTTCTTAACCAATCTCAAACACAACTACCCATACCTAAAAGGTTGTGAGATTATTGTTATTAATGACAATCCGGACAATGATTTAACAAAAAAACTCGTGGTATATCAAAATATTGTCTTAATTCAAAACAGTAAAAACCTTGGATTTGCAAAAAGTATTAATATTGGAGTACAAAAAAGCCATGGAAGATACTTACTATTATTAAACGACGATGTATTGTTAAATAGCGACAATTTTAATGACAAGCTAAAACTATTTGAACAGAATAACAACTTATTTTCGATAAGTTTTGCTCAAAAAGAAAAAAACAGTCTAATTGTTGGTAAAAACAAGTTATGGTGGCAACGAGGTTTGTTTTTTCATAAGGCAGATGGTAATTTAATCTCTGGAGAAACTGGATGGGCAGACGGAGGCAGCTGTATAATTGATAAAAATAAGTTTCTAGAACTAAAGGGGTTTAACGAAGACTACTCCCCTTTCTATTGGGAAGACATTGACCTATCATACCGAGCTAAATTTAAGGGATGGAAAGTCCTATTTAATCCAGACGTTTTAGTTGAGCATCATCATGAAACCACAATCGGAAAGAGTTATTCAAAAAAACAAATAGAAATTATTGCTTTTCGCAATCAATTGCTCTTTACATGGAAAAACATACGGGGATCAAAAATGTGGCTACAACATCTCATCTTTTTGCCTTATAATATACTTTATTTTATTATTAAAGGTAAAGCAACATTTGCTTTTGGATTTGTAAACGCATTAGAAGTAATAATCAAATGAAAAACAAATTAATATATCCACTATTACTCGGAGCAGTTCTTATAAGCGTTTTCCTTAATTTATTTCGCTTTAATCAGGTTCCCCCTTGTCTGAATGCTGATGAAGTTGCTTTTGGATATAATGCTTACTCAATTGCACAGACTGGGAAAGATGAATTTGGAAATTTCCTACCACTGAGATTTGAATCATTTAAAGACTTTAAACTTCCGGTGTTTGTTTATTTTTCTGTCCCGTTTGTGAAACTGCTTGGGCTCAATGAACTGTCTACCCGTCTTCCCAATGTTGTTGTGTCAATCTTCTTCATTCCTCTTGTCTATCTAATCCTTAAAAAACTATTTAATAACTTTAATATCAGTGTTGTTGGAACGTATTTAATTGCATTAACACCATGGACATATATTCTTTCCCGTCACGCCCATGAAGGAGTAATTGGTGCGTTGTTAATGCTTCTCGCTTTGTACTTTTTACTTGACTTATCAAAAGGATTCTCTATCAAAACAATGCTTCTCACCAATCTATTCATTATATTGGCTGCAAATTCTTATCATTCATACCGGATGTTTATTTTCTTTTGGGTTTTCTGGCAGATTGTTTTATTAGGCTTTTATAAAACCAAGGTTAAATTCAATCGGATTTTTTTCTGGATTATTTTATTCTTTACGATACTAATTCCCCTATCAATTGATGCCGGATCAAGCTTAAACCGTGTCGGAAATTTACTTTTCACTCAAAATCCCGGTATTCATCTGCGACTGCAAGAATATCTAATTGAACATGGTTCAACTCTTATTCATAATATTTACACTCAAGGTATTGTTGATATCAGTAACCGTTATATCTCTCAAATTTCGCCGGAATTTTTTCTGATTTGGGGAGATAAGAACTGGCGTTTTGGTTATCAATACCTTGGCTTAATTACTCTGGTTGAATATGTTTTTATTTTTATTGGAGTTTATTATTTATTTAGAGAACATCAATTCCATCGATTTTTGTTATTATCTCTTCTTCTAATCTCCCCCATTCCAAATGCATTAACCTGGCAAGACGCATCTTTAATCCGAGTTTATTTTATGATTTTCCCACTACTTTTTATCACCAGTTATGGCTTAATTAATTTTTTATGTGATATAAAAAATTATCGAATCAGATTATTAACAGTTTTCGGGTTAATTTCAATGTATGGATTCTTTTTGTTATATCATTGGGACGTTTATCTCTTCCATTATCCTAAAAGGATCGAAGTAATTCGTGCATGGCAATGTGGATATAAGGAATTGGGTCAATATGTTAAGAATAACTACAATAAATTTGACAAATTTGTGATTACTGATCGTCACGGACAACCATATATTTATTTACTTTATTATCTGCAATATGATCCAGCAAAATATCAAAAACAGGCAATTATGACTATTCCTGATAGCTATGGTTTTGGACAGGTAAAAAGTTTTGATAAGTTTAATTTTCAGTTTTCGTACGATAATAAATCTAAGAAAACTGCATATATTGGTTATCCTGAAGAATTCACAGACTTAAAACTTGATCAATCAAAAATCAAAAAGATTCAAATCCGCTCTGAAGAAATTTTCTGGATCTATGAAAATCCCTGAGTTAGCACAAGTAGCGAAAATAGCTCACGTCATTCTGGTAAGTCCCGCGAAGCGGGACGCATCCAGAATCTGATAGAATTTTATTTCGTGTTATTATACCGCAATTCGTTAGATTCTGAACAAGCCAGAATGACGAATTGCTTGTTCTCACGAGTTTCCTAATGTTGAATGAATTAAACCAGCAAAGCAAGACTGAAGTTGTAGAAAGCATGAATTAAAATTGCAACCCACAAATTTTTTCTCTCAAGATATACAAAAGAAATCACTAAACTCAAAAGCATATCCGTCACCATAAATAACAAAAGTATATTTCCAGTGATTTTTAAATTTGCAAAGAGCATAGGAACATGAAGAAAAAAAAACAAAATACTTGAGAGAAATGTGGCAGATAAAAGATTTTTTGAATCAGCATATAAACGTTTCAAAACAAAACCTCGGGAAAGAATCTCTTCGGTGATTCCAGTGGCAAATGCCAAAACTACAATCATTAATATTGGTTGAGTAGTATTGAATTGGAGGTGTTTGTTCTTCAAATAATTTGCCAGGGCAATCGTAAATACAAATAATAAACCAATAGTAATACTAATTAACCAATCCACTTTTTTAAGTCTTTTTTTTAAATCAACCGCTTCAAAAAAAGCTGTTTTCTCAATCTTGATAACGTAATATACAACTGGCAAAACAAAAATTAATGGCTTTATGATTAACTCATCGATCCACTCTGCCAATCTAAAATTTGCACGATAAATACTCCACACAATCAAAATTATCGCCCAAACATTAAGTGTTTTTTGTGTTAAGGAAAGTGGTTTTTTCATTATGAATAATGTAGCTTTTTTTCAGAAAAAAATCAAGTGACATCTATACCCCTTTAAATAAACGAGAAAGTCGAACACTCAGCAGTCGAGAAATTTTACTTAATACTTTAACTGTTGGATTTGCTTCACCACGTTCTATTCGGGCAAGATAAGTTCGATCAATATCAGTAATGAAAGCCAGTTGTTCTTGAGATATTTTTCTTCGATGACGTTCAATCACAATACGCTCTCCTAGGCGCTTATATATAAAGTTACCCCGCATATACATGTAAAATATAAATCTGTGAAGAAATATGCAAGGGACTATAGTCATCATTTTGATCACTTTAGCTTATTGGAGAAGCAAAAAAAACACGATATACCATCTTTTATAATTGAGGCTATTCTAAAAAGTCCTTAAGCTTGCGAGCACGTGTTGGATGCTTTAACTTTCTAATTGCTTTTGCTTCGATTTGACGAATTCTTTCCCGTGTTACTTTAAACTCTCGACCCACCTCTTCCAATGTTCTTGGTTTACCATCCTCCAATCCAAAACGCATAATCAAAACTCTTTTTTCACGAGGAGAGAGTGTTTCCAATACTTTTCCGAGGGCATCTTTTAATAGTTCACGTGAAACTGTATCGTAGAGCATTGGTTGATTTTGATCAGCTACAAACTGCTCAAGCGTTGCTTCTTTATCATCACCAATTGGGGTGGATAGTGATTTTGGTTGTTGAGAAATTTTTAACAAATGTTCGATCTCTTCGGTTGTCTGTTCCATTTCTTTGGCAATTTCTTTTATGGTTGGCTCTTTTCCAATCTTTTGCGTTAAGCGCCTTTGAGTTTTGTATAGCCTATTTATTTGATCAACCATGTGTACAGGAATACGAATTGTGCGTGATTGATCGGCAATTGCACGGGTGATTGCCTGTCTAATCCACCATGTGGCATAGGTTGAAAATTTATATCCCCGACGCCAATCATATTTTTCTACACCACGAATTAAACCCTTATTTCCTTCTTGAATTAGATCAAGAAAAGTTAATCTTCTTCCCAGATATTTTTTTGCAATCGAAACAACCAAACGAAGGTTGGCTTTAATTAATGCGTCTTTTGCATGCTGATTACCTTTTTCATATTTTTTTGCTAAATCAACTTCTTGTTCAAATTTTAAAAGTGGCGTTCGTCCAATCTCTTTAAGATATTTTTTTATTGGATCAAGCGACTCACCGTGTTTTAATCCGACAATCTGTTCGATTTCTTTTTCCATTTCTTCAACACTTTTTTTTGCATCTATCTCTTCTCGGGTGGATATGGTTTCAAAAATATCAATCCCCTTTTTCAACACCTGATCAAAGAAATCATCAATTTCTTGAATGTGTTTTTCCGGATCTACACAGATAATTAAAATGTCATCCTGAACAATAAACCCATCAGACTCACCTTGCTTTAATAATTCTTTCCAAGTTTTTGGAATTTTTGAAATTAGCATAAGTGCAATTTTACAATGTTGAAAGCGTTTTTTCTACTGCTTGCAGTTCATTGGTAATTTTTAACATCTCAATTTCGTTTTTTTCTTGATCATCAGAGTCTGTTGTGGCAATTTGTTTAAGCTTTTCTTTTAGGTTAATTTTCTTTATTTCCCAAATAGTTCGTTGAAAATCTGACTTAATAGACGGAATGTCTTGAGAAGCATAAAGGAAAAGTTCATTAGCGGTTGCCTGCAGTTCTTTTGGCAATGTATTAATGAAAGTATTAATATCTGTTTTATCTTTATCATTAATATGTTCTTTTAAAAGAGATATTATTTTTCGCAATGCCGGTTGTTCAAAGTCGTTTTCTGACAGAGCCGTAAAAAATAAATTAGAAGTTGCAGATAAATCATCATTTTGAAGTAATAGACTGATGACATATTTTTCCAAAATAGATTTTCTTGGAATATTTGATGATTTTTCTTTAATTGAGCTGTCTGGAATTTCCACTTTTCGTGTTTTTTGAAACAAACGCAGACTTAACTCCAGTGTTTTTTCTGAAAGGTTAACCACTTGCGCTAGTTTATTAAGATAATATTCTTGGACAACAGGATTGGCAATCATGTTAATATAGGGAATCATTTCCTGGCTAATCTTTTTTTTATTAAACGCAGTTGATTCCGGATATTGTTTTTGAACTTCGCTAATTAAAAAGTCGTATACTGGAATTGGCTTGGCCAAAGTCTTTTTAAAAGCAGATAAGTCTTGCCTAATGGCTTCATCTGGGTCTTTTGCACCATCGATTAACAAAACTGAGAGTTCCACATCTAATCCCTCGGCTGCGCTAACACCGCGTTTCATTGCCTCAATACCAGCTGCATCTGAATCCAGTGCCAAATTGATTCTCTCCGTATAACGTTTTAGTAAAGTAATTTGTTCACGTGTCAAGGCTGTCCCCTTAATGGCAACAAAGTTTTCAAATCCATGTTGATATGGCATAATCACGTCAAATTCACCTTCAACAACGACTACTGACTTTTGTTTTTTAATTGCATCCCTGGCAATATCAATTCCAAACAAAGTTTCTCTTTTATGATAAATCGGTGTTTCCGGTGAGTTAATATATTTAGCAGCTTTTTCGTTTGGATCAAGCGAACGAGCAGAAAAACCCATGATATTTCCCCGACTATCACGCAGCGGAAAAATCAAACGACCGCGAAAACGATCATAATAACTTCCTTTTTCACTTTTTATTAAAAGACCGGCTGTTACCAAATCTTCCGATTCATATTTTTTTTTAGTAAGAAAATTTTGCAATGAATCCCAAGAGTCTGGCGCATATCCCAGTCCAAAACGTTCGGCAATTTCAAGCTTAATTCCCCGCTGCGTTAGATAGTCTTTGGCTTTTTCACCAAATTTGGTTTTATTAAGAATAAACTGGAAATATTGCGCTGCTAAAGAATTAATTGTGAAAAAATGTTCCTTTTTTTTCCAGTGTTCATCCGGAACCGTTCCTGCCTGCAACACCACTCCTGTCCGACGGGCAAGTTCTTGCGCGGCTTCATAAAAAGTGATGTTTTCCCAACGCATCAGAAAACCAAAGATATCTCCACCAGCTTGACATCCGCCAAAACAATGCCAAATCTGCCTTTCCGGAGAAACCACAAACGAAGGAGTTTTTTCTTGGTGGAATGGACAAACTGCCTTAAAATTCCGACCGTTTTTTTTCAGTGTAATATACGAGCCGATAAAATCAACAATATCGATCTTTTGCCGAATTTGATCTATGGCAGTATTCATCGTCTTATTCTACCAAAAAATCAAGGTAGAATGATTATGAGATTTAACTATCCTTTACGTAAATTGTCATTGCGAGAAATGACGAAGTCACCGTCATCAGGCGGGATCCCGCTGAGGCGGGACAATCCCGTTACCAACAGGACAAATTCATTCTGCTTTTCCGCCAACCTCTCCAAACCTCAACTCAATTCAACCACTACGATATGATAATCTAGTGAATAATTTTTAAAATATTTTTAGTACATTTAGTACATATTTGATACTATTAATAAACAAACTATGCGGATAATCAGTTGGAACATAAGAAAAGCAACGGAAAAAAGTTATGCCTGGAAAATTTTAGCTGATTTATGTCCAGATATTGCATTGCTTCAAGAAGTATCAAGTATTCCAAAGAATATTAAAGAGCTATTTGATATTAAATTTCATAAGGCTGTTAGTAAAACTGGAAAACCGCAACAGTTTGGTACTGCAATCTTTGTGAAAGGAAAGATTGTTAATGAATTGCCATTATCTTCTAAATATGATTGGGTTAATCAGGAACTCAAACATTTTACAGGTAATCTTATTTCTTGTATTGCGAAGCCTACGGGATATCCTGAATTAAATATCATTTCTATTTATAGTCCTGCTTGGTCAATAAACATCTCTAAATATCCGAATATTGATATTGCCGCAATAAAATTGAAACAAAATTCAAAGCTTTGGGTTACTGAGATTCTTTGGTCTGCTTTGAAAAATGCAAATTTAGTAGATTTACCTTGGATTGTAGGAGGTGATTTTAACTGTTCAGAAACCTTTGATTTAACTTTTTCAAGTGGAAACCGTGAGATCCTCGATAGAATGAATACGCTAGGTTTAACAGAATGTCTGCGAACATACAACGGCAAATTAACTCCAACGTTTAAAAGTCCGAGGGGTGATAAAATAATTCATCAAATAGACCATATGTTTGTATCGGATTCACTTTTTTTAAAATTAAAAAATTGCTCCATAGGAGATGAAACAATTATCTTTAGTAAATCAGTTAGTGACCATCTTCCAATAATTGCGGTTTTCAAGAATGTCCAAAACATACGTCCTTATGTAAAAAATTTATTAATTGAAAATTTTGGAGAATTAATTAATAGAAATAAGTGGATTTTTGCAAAAACAATGCCCGAGATACCACATTATTACATCGTTAGAGATTCTTTATCTGAAAATGATAAAAAACTATTTGATGAATTTAATATGTTTATAAGAAAGAATGGCTATGCAACAAAATTTTATTCTAAACAATACACATATTTTAATATAGGTCGTTATAGATATTGGGTAATAGAAAATATTTTAAATAGAACCAAACTGAAATGAAAAAAAATATAAACACTCAAGTTTACGAAATTAGGTAAGAAGATTATTTTTAGGTTACCATAACCGTCGACCTACGAGGTCGACACTGGCTATGTTTAGCGTTTAGCAACCGGGCAGGCTATTGTCCCTGAAAGGGATTGCCGAAGTTTTGGTAATTATTTGAGGGTAACTGAGTTTGACATTGGTAACGTGATTATTTAAAATTGGACTATGGAAAAACAATTACTGAACTACCGCATTATCATTGATAAGGAGACCTATCCAGATAGCTCTCTTGTCTATGTTGCACATTGTCCCACTTTAGGAATTTCTGATTATGGAGATACAGTCGAAGATGTATTAAAAAGTATTAAGGAAGGAATTGAACTTGCAGTTGAATCTCTTTCAAAAGAAAAACAGGAAGTACCAATAGATAATATTGATGACCAAATCATTACCTCGACGAAAGTTTATGTTTCCTCTCGTTTACCGCTTTCATTTACATAATTCCATGACTAAATTACCTAGGAATATTAAGGGAAAAGAACTAATAAAAACATTAAATAAACTTGGATTTATCAAAGTTGGAGCAAAAGGAAGTCATGTGCGGCTTAAACACAAAGATGGTAGGTGGACACAAGTTGCCGTTCACCCAAAACCAATTCCACAAGGAACATTTAAAGCAATTCTTCGTCAAACAAAGCTCACAATTCAAGAGATTAAGTAACCTTTAATAATTGCTTGATATCTAATCTAGTAAGACAGTCCTGTTAAGACTGTCTTTATTTATTTTATTAAAAAGACAGCTACCCTATTCTAATTAAAACAGCCCCCATAATAGCCAAAATCACTGCTATTAATTTTATTGCTAAATGTTTTTTCTCTTTAAGTACCAAATGTTCACCTACTAAAGTAATAATTAAAAACGATTCGATAATCACGAGAACCCGACTAGCTTCGCCAATTGATAAAGCATAATTCATTGCCAAATTAGCAAAACCACCCAAAGCACAAGCTAAAAAAACAAATTTTCCATCAGTTTTCGCCAAAGTGACTATTCTATTAATAGAATTAGGCATAATTAAAAGATTAATCAACATTGGAATAAGAAAAATAAAGAAAGTTAGACTTTGAGAATTAAAGACTTGAAAAAGATATTTATAAAGAATAATAACAACCGCATAAAAAATCGTTGAAGCAAAAACTAAAATCAATCCTTGGACAGACCCGATTTTTTTAGCTTTATTTAATATAATAATTCCTGCTAAAACCGCTAACACAGTTCCAAAAGTCTTTTGCCAAGTTAATGCTTCTTTTAAAATAATTACTCCTAAAATTAAAATCCATACTAGTCTGAATTTCGTCATTGCTCCACCCACTGACGCTGGAAGATGATTTGCTGATTTAAAATTAAGCAAGTTCTGTGCAACGATTAACAACCCAACAATCATCATTAATATCCAATATGACCAAGTATGGGCGACTTTGAAGTTTGTAAGAAAGAAAGGGAAGGCAATCAAAGAACCAACTGCTGAAAAATAAAAAGAAAAAGCCCAGGCATCTTTTTTGTTGCCTTTTAATACATGGCGGGTAATCAATCCTTGTAAAGTATAAAAAGATCCCGATAATACAGCAAACATTGACCACATAATAATAAAATTATACCAGGTTTCTTTCCGCCTGTTCAGTTAATTAGTTAAGTTTTGCTATAATCTAAATATGATTAACATTAGAAAAGCTAAGAAAGATAAGGTAGAAGATCTTCAAGAATTGAATAATGAAGTGATAATTGATAATCAGAAATACGATTTTGATTTAGATTTGGGTTGGGCAAAGTCGAATCAGGGAAATAAATATTTCATTAAGTTACTTAATGATCCTAAAATTTGTTGTCTGATTGCAGAAACAAATAAAATTAAAGTCGGATATATCGTTGCAGCACCTAAAATATTAGCTTATCGTAAAAGCAGACTTATTGAAATTACAAATATGGGAGTAAGAGCAAAGTATCGCTCTATGGGAATTGGAACAATGTTAATTAATGAGTGTTTAAAATGGGCAAAGTTGCAAGGATTTCAAAAAGCCTACGTGAATTCGTATCTTGACAACCAAATGGCAATAAAGTTTTACAAAAGAAGCGGATTTTCGGAAATTGATGTTAGTCTCGAAAAAAATCTTTAAAAGTTAGCTTTATTAAGCTATTCAGAAACAGCAAGCTTTAACTCATTTAAGTTTAGTTCGGTTCTAATATCGATATAATTTCCCTCAATATCACCGTCTCCGTTTATCCAAACCCGTTCTGGAACAAATTTATATACTCTTCTCGGAAATTTCTTTAAGAATTGAATTACATCTCTTGATTTTCTTTTTTCTCGTTTATATACCTCTTTTATTCCTAAGAAAATATCCTTGATATTATTAAGTTCGTAGGCTTTTCCCTCAAAATAAACTCCAACACCAGTGCTTGCTGGAACTGTTGAATCGTAAATGGTAACAAATACATTTGGATTATTTCTGATATTAACTGAATGTTGATTAAGTTTCCAAGATAGCCAATAAAAATTAAGATTTTTGTCAAAAGCACAATAAACAGGA
The DNA here is from genome assembly GCA_002789465.1 of Candidatus Roizmanbacteria bacterium CG_4_9_14_0_8_um_filter_34_12. Classification (GTDB taxonomy): domain Bacteria; phylum Patescibacteriota; class Microgenomatia; order UBA1406; family GWC2-37-13; genus UM-FILTER-34-12. The sequence continues at coordinate 11,231 of PFTH01000230.1, forward strand.
CTGTTCCAAGGCTTACCAGAGGGAGTGATTGAAGCAACGTTTATGTATAAAATATTTCTAATTATCTTACTACCCCCCCCTTGTTAAGTTGTCCATATAGAATAAATTATATTATATCAGATTTTAATATCAACGAAATTATTAACCATCTTTTCTCGCCTTTTCTAAAACAGATTGAACATATTTAGTTTTTAGACCGGCATAAACTAATCCAATACCTTTTGATTTTTTAAGCCATATTGGTTTTAATTTGGCGTATTTATTTCTTTCCTTCTGATATTTTCTTAAATAGTCACGAAACAAAAACCAATCTTGATAATCCTTACTATTTTTCTGAACAAGATGGATATGAAAATAGCATTTTGAAGACGTAGTTTTATTTTTTAAATACGCCCACTTTTTTTCTTTAACATTAAATCTATATTTATAACCTAACTGTATTATTTTACTTGCAATTTCTTCAACTTCTTTCTCAAAATTTTCCAAACCAATTAAAATATCAACAATATTTTTTCCAAATAAACCAGAAACAGCGCTGCTACCAACATGATGAATATCGATGTTCTTCAAAACTGAAGTAATTCGGAGTTTTTCTTTTTCAAAAAGAAGAGGAAAATCTTTGTTATATAGATGAAGTGTTACTGACATAAGGAAAAGTATATCAAACCTCACGAAATTACATTAATGACACATTCTTGTTGGTAACGGGATTGCTTCGCTACGCCAAGTCAAACTTGGCTTCGCTCGAAATGACATTTTTTACTTTAAAAACATTATAAACTTTAATAACTTTATGAACTCGTATTTATTTTTCCCTACTTGTTTTCTTATCAGAGGTCTTATATGATTAAAATATAATCTTATGCTATATCTTTACCTTGACAACAACGAAATTAAGGTTTTTGGATTGAAAAAATCACTGCTGGGACAATATGAAGTGGGTTTTTTTCAAAAAACCTATCAAACCAATCTTCTTGATAGTAAAAACAATGTCAATGTTGATATTCTCGCCTCAGCAATACGAGAAGCAATTGCACAAATCAGTCCTAATGTAGCTAAAGAAAAAGAAATCACATTAATTCTTAAGCAAGAATTTTTTCAATTTTTCCGCACAAACCTTCCGCTTGATATTACAGATAATGCCGTGGGTCAGTTTATCCTTCAAAAAGCGCAAACTACGCTTTCAGAACCAATAACAAATTTTAGTTACAACTATTTAATCACTAAAAACGAGGCACAAAAAACCGCACTCTATTATGCAATCAAAAAAAATGTGGTTGGACAATTGAGCCAAGCATTAAAACTGATTGGACTACAATATCACACAGTAATGCCCGATAGTGTTGCCCAGTGGCAACTTTTTGAAAAAACACTGCGAAAAGATAAACAAGAACTGATTCTTTATCTTTCTTATGCAAGAGATAATTTATCCGGATATTTATATGACTCCTCTGGTTTATTAAAAACCGATTACTGGAATATTAAAGCAAACACTGAAAAAAATATCGAAACTATTCTTAAAGAAAAAGCCACAGAAATGACCA
>PFTH01000029.1 GCA_002789465.1 Candidatus Roizmanbacteria bacterium CG_4_9_14_0_8_um_filter_34_12
TGTTGATGTGTCGCGACCATCACTGATAAAATGAATATTTGGTGACAGGCATTTTTGCTGTTTCATAACTTTTAAAAGAGAGAATAGATGTTGAATATGCGCGTGGACACCACTAGTTGAGATTAATCCAACCAAATGTGCCGGTCTTTGTTGAGCGTTTTTAATAAACTGTTGAAAGGTTGGGATTTGTAAAATAGTGTTGTTACTAGATAGATTAGAAAAAGTATTGTTAATTTTTGTAAGTGACTCTTCCAAAACGCGACCTGCTCCCATTGTGAGATGGCCAACCTCGCTTCCTCCTATCTGTCCTTTGGGAAGTCCAACAAGTTCACCGCTTGCTTGTAGTTTCGTGTTTGGATAGTTTGTTATTAGATGATTAAAAAACTTAGGCTTTGCCATATATATTGCGTTGTTTTCTTTATTTTCTCCAACTCCCCAACCATCTAAAACAATAAGCGCGACTTTTTTCATATAGCATATTTTATATGAAAAGTTGAACAATTAATACTGTTAAGTTAAATCAATTAAATCTAAATGACAAAATACAAATATCAAATCAAGTTCAAATAATAAAATCCAAAGATACAAAATTGATTTGTTATTTGAACTTTGAATTTCTATTAGTATATTCCTCCTAACTCCTCACTACTAACCCCTAACTACTAACAATTGTTGTTTATAGTCCGTTGACAAAATATGCAAAGTATTTAATGATGAAAATTATGTCGATGAAAAAATATCTTGACGATCAACCATATTATCTTGGTTTTTCCCACTGTTACGGGATTGGTCCAATGCGTTATAAAAAACTATTGGAGGTATTTGGAGATCTAAAAATCGCTTATCATGCAAAACAAGAACAGTTAAGTCCCATACTTGGTTTTAAAATTGCTGCTGATTTTTGTCGTTTTCGGGCGGGTTTTGATTTGGAAAAAAAACTACTTGAACTGGAAAAAAAAGAAATAACTTTGATTAGTCAAGTTGATCCACACTACCCTCCACAACTACTTGAATTAATTGACGCCCCAATATGTTTGTATGTAAAGGGAAAAATCAACTTATATGATTGGAAAAACATGATGTTATTGGCAGTAGTTGGAACGCGTCAACCGACTGCCTATGGGAAACAACTGGCAAAAAAATTTGCGTTTGAATTGACGCAAGCCGGTGTAACGGTAATTTCCGGAATGGCCATTGGTGTTGATGCCCTGGCTCATGAAGGCGCACTTCAAGCCAAGGGAAAAACAATCGCAGTGTTAGGTTGTGGAGTTGATATGATATATCCTCCCAGTAATCGGTGGATTTACGAAAAGATATTAAAAAACAACGGATTGATCATTTCCGAGTTTCCTCCGGGACACTTGGTGATGAAAGGATTATTTGTTGCACGAAATCGGATTATTTCCGGAATCTCTGCCGGAGTACTTGTAATTGAAGGAGCCAAAGATTCAGGCGCACTTATTACTGCACGTTATGCAGCGGAACAAGGCCGAGAAGTTTATGCCGTTCCTGGTCCAATTAGTTCATCTCTTTCAGCCGCGCCAAACAGCCTATTAAAACAAGGCGCAGCGCTGGTGAGCGAAACACAAGATGTTTTGAATGGTTTTGGGATAAAAACAGTTAGTATAAAGAAGAAATTATATCTTAATCAAAATTTGTCAAATACGGAAACCCTAATAATTAAATTATTAGAGAAAGAGACACTGCTGATTGATGAAATAATCATTCGGACGCAATTGAATGCTTTGATAATTTCTCAACAATTATCAAATTTAGAAATAAAAGGATTGGTTGAAAAAGCAAGGGATGGGAAATACCAGATTAAGTAAAACTAAAAGTTTATAAAGTTTTTAAAGTTATAAAGTCAAAGATGATGGTTGAAGATAAATTGTGTGAGTTTTTCTA
>PFTH01000161.1 GCA_002789465.1 Candidatus Roizmanbacteria bacterium CG_4_9_14_0_8_um_filter_34_12
ACGCTCTATTTCTCTTTTAAAAATACTTAGGTCAAGAAGTTTCTTCTGAGCACTGAGTTTTTTTGATATTGAAAGAAGTTGCTTTTTTTCTTCGCTAGAAAAAGCTTTTTCAAATTTATTAATTATGTTTAAGTTAAAACTCTTTGACCCTTTAGTTCTTATTTGCGAATTTTCTTTAAAATACTCCTCGATATCTACATATTTTAAAAAAGGTTCCTGCAAAGAAGTATAAAAGGTATTTTTTCCATGTCCCTGTGTTGTAACAAATTTCTGCTTCTTAAGAAAAACTAATTCTCTCATTAAGGTTGCTTTGGATATAGGAAAATGATCCCTAATTTTTTCTATTATTTCTACTCCTGTAATTGGGACTTGCGAAAGAATATCTAAGATTTTTATCTGACGTCGAGTTAATATCGTATCATTCATATAAGTTAATCGTCTCAAAATGAGACGTATTTGTCAATCTCATGAGACGAATGAAATTATATTAAGTACCAACTGATTATAACACTGAGCGAGTGTAACGAGTCGAAGTGCTCCCTAGACCAAAGATTAATATAAACAAGCTAATGGACGAATTTAGCCTTATTTTAAAGCAGGTGAGTTTTGAAGGGTTATTTCAAATAACAACTTAGGTCGTTTCTTTTTTCCCTATTTCAAGCTATAAAACATATTTATAATTATCTCTATCTCTGGTTTATATGTTATATTAAGTATATGGAAAATCAGACTTATCAAAATACTCCACAAATTCGACCTCAATCACAAGCTTCTATCCCATCAACATCAAATTGGTCAAAGATTATTTTATTTGTTATATTCGGATTAGCTGTTGCAATCGGGTTAGTTTTACTTGGAATACAAATTGGAAAAAAACAAATAAGCAAGCCCATAACTATTTCATTACAACCAACTTTTTTTCCCACACCGACAACAGTTAATCCAACGACAATCCCTACAATACCTAAACCAATAGTATCTTTACCTGCTGGGTGGATTTACCAAAGTAAAGATTGTAATGTAGGATTTCCTATTCCACCCAAGGAAACTCCATATTATCAACCTTTTAATCCAAATAGACCACCTCCGGTTACTGAAGATGAGGGAAGTGGAAGATTTTGGGATTTTCCTCGAGGTGTCTCATATCCTAAATTACTTTCTAAATTATTAATTGGGGATGTTGAATGGAAACAGGCAAGCGCAACATATGCGGCCACTGATGAAGCAAGCGGTTATTTTTCTCAAACTGTTGTAGTGAGTTGCATCCCAAATGGCGGTCGTTATACGAATAATTCAGCTTTAATCGCTTCTCTCTCTACAGAACTAGACAGATACAATACATCGGATGTAGAAAAAGAAATGCAACCGGCTACATATAAAATTAAGAATAGCGTACCTTTAAGTAGATGGGGTGAAGACGTTATAGATTTAGTTGTAACCGAGGGTATCGTAGATAATAAATATACTATATTTGTTACTCCTCAAAATATTTACGAAGTAAAAGTTTTTGGAAATACAAATAACGATTTTGTTAAAGAAACTGCCCAAAAGATTTTCAACAATCTTCTTTTTGACTAATAATTAGTTTTTTACTTCCTCATTTTAGTAAATAAACAAGGGAACGAATTTAGCCTCATTTTAAAGCAGGTGAGTTTTGAAGGGTTATTTCAACCAGTATTTTCAGTATAATGGTAACATCTCTGGTAACACCTTGGTAACACCTCTAAGGTGTAAAATTTGTTGATTAGATGCTCTAAAATATGGATTTTGATGCATATCCC
>PFTH01000176.1 GCA_002789465.1 Candidatus Roizmanbacteria bacterium CG_4_9_14_0_8_um_filter_34_12
TTTCCAAAGATGTCAAACTTAAGGAAAAATTTGGTGGGCAGCAAATTTATTTGACCGAACGTCAAGTCAAAATAATTGAGTATATTCAAGAAGTTGGCTATCTCCAAAATCAGGCATTTCTTACGCTTTTTACAAATGTGTCTGAAGATACTGTGCTGCGTGACGTACAAGATTTAGTAAAGAAAGGGTTAATCAAAAAAGTGGGGAGTACGAAATCGGCGAGATACATTATGGTATAGTAGTAAATCCCAAATCCAAATATCTAAATCCCAAACAATATCAAAATTCAAAAAATACAAAATTATAAACAGTTTTGGACATTTGTTATTTGATAATTTGAAATTATTTAGGATTCAGGATTTTTAATTTTGAAATTAATATCTTTATATGAAATTTTCACAATTGGCGATATATATACAACAGATTGATAAAACACAGTCGCGATTAGAGATCACTCGCTTGCTTTCAGAGTTATACTTAAAACTGAACAAAGAAGAAATTGATAAAACAATCTATTTAATGCAAGGAAGAGTTGCTCCTTTATTTGATCCAGTTGAGTTTGGGATGGCGGAAAAATCCGTGATAAAAGCCGCTGTATCTGCAATGCAGATTGACCCATCGCTTTTTAAAACCAAATATCAAGAAATTGGAGATATTGGAAAAACCGTGGAATACTTTAAAAATCAATATCACTCATTTGAAGAGATGGATTTGGAAATAATCGTTGTTTTTGAACAGCTTCAACGTTTAGCAAAAGCCAGTGGAAATGGTTCTCAAACTTTAAAACAAGGAATTTTGTCACTATTGATTCGTCAACTTAATGCGGTATCTTGTTGCTATTTAGTGCGTATTCCTTTGGGAATATTACGTTTAGGATTTTCTGACATGACGGTGCTTGACGCACTATCATGGATGTTGACAGGTGATAAAAAATTACGGGGTGAAATTGAACACGCTTATCATGTCTTGCCGGATTTGGGAATGATTGGAAAAATCGTTAAGAAAGATGGGATTAAAGGAATAAAAACCATTAAGCCAAAACTATTTACTCCAATAATTATGATGCGGGCAGAACGTTTGTCTTCTGGGGAAGAGATTATTAAACAGATTGGTCGGTGCGCGATTGAGCCAAAGTATGACGGTTTTAGATTGCAGGCGCATTTTGATAGAAAATTGAATCAAGTTAAATTATATTCCCGAAACTTGGAGGAAGTATCTCTGATGTTCCCGGATATTGTTGAAGGAATAAAGAAACAAATACATGGAGATAAGATAATAATCGAAGGTGAAACAGTTGGGTTTGATCCAAAAACAGGAAAAAATTTACCATTTCAAGAAACCGTGCAACGTAAGCGTAAGTATGATATTGCAGAAACAGCTAAAACCGTACCTTTAAAATTCTTTGTATTTGAGTTGTTATATATTGATGGAATTAGTTATTTATCGTTTGGATTTGAAAAACGACGTGAAAAATTAACTCAGATGATTGAAAAAAACAAAAATTTAGTATTAGCTCCGCAAAAAATAATTAATGACGGTAAATTAATCGAAACTTATTTTGATCAAGCAGTGAGTGATGGGTTAGAAGGAATTATGGCAAAAAAACTTGACGGAATATATCAACCAGGGGCACGGGGATGGAATTGGATTAAATTTAAACGGAGTTATTCAAGTAAAGTTAACGATACGATTGATTGTTTAGTGATGGGATATGACCTGGGTAAGGGAAAACGAACCGGTTTTGGAATTGGTGCGTTTTTAGCAGGAGTATATGATGAAAAAAATGAACAATATTTAACAGTGGCAAAAATTGG
>PFTH01000212.1 GCA_002789465.1 Candidatus Roizmanbacteria bacterium CG_4_9_14_0_8_um_filter_34_12
AATACCCACCTTCTGCTACTAAATATTTATATATTTCATCTTTTTCTGAATCTAATAAATATATATTACCGTTATAAACTGATAAACCCCGAATACTCCCCCAATCTTTGTCTTTCTCAATTACTTTTTTAAACACACCTTCACTATTGCTTTTATAGACCCCTGATGTTGAACTAAATAAAAGCATTGTTTCGTCATATAAGAATATCTGGTTAACTGAACCTACAGGCTCTGTCCCAAACTTTTCTATCTTTTTTTTAGTCAATGATAAACGATAGACTTTACTATTTTTCTGATCATATAATAATGCTGTTTCCTTATCTAAAACCATTTTTTTTGCCTGAGCTGATTCCTCTTCAAGTTTTAGATCATAAAATTCTTCTGTTGTTTTTTCTTCTTTTTTCATGATTTTTTCTTCAGTATTTTTAATTTTATTTTGAATGTTAATAATTGATTGTTGATAATTTTTGGGCAAATTTGATAAAACTACCGTTTCTTTCTTTGCTTCATCAAGTAGTTGTTGTGCTTTTGGCAGATCAAGAAAAGCTGCCTCTTCTGCTGCGGTTAATTTGTCACTTACATTTTTTTCAACTGAAATAATTATCTTCTTATTATTTTCGTCTGCTCGCCTTTTTACTCCAAGTCCCACACTCCAAAAAAATACTAAAAATAAGATTGCCAATATCGCGAAAGTAATTGTTTTTTTAGGTGTTTTTATCAACTGTAATAAGGAATTAATTTTCTGACCAATACTAATATTTGGATTATTAACTAGTTGTGAAGATTCTCTCTTTTCAAATTGAGGTTTTTCTAGTTCAGTTGTGGTAATAATCTCATTGACTTTTTTTTCTACGTCAATAATTAATGTAATAACTCCTTTTAATGGTTCTTTCTCATCATTAAGTTTTAATTCTGATAATAAAACACCGGTATTTTTTTCAACTGCCAACCGTGCAATCTGCGCTAAGGTTATTTTATTAAAAAGAGTTTTGTTAGTAATTATTAAACGATCGTGGTTTTCCAAATAACCAGATGCACTATTATCTCCGGATATTAGCTCGTCGCATATTTTACCACGACGTAAGATAACAACCCCATCACCATTTGTTTTCAACCAAAGTAAACCGTCTTGTACATATCCACAAACTAAAGTAAAACCTAACGGTAAATTATTTATCTTAATTAATTCAGTTAAAATCCCGTCTAAATCAGTCAGTTTATTAATTTGTCTTTGATCAAGTTCACGATTAAAGTTATTAATGATTTTTTCTCCATTTTCAGTTGTAAACTCATCAAGTATGAGAATAAAAAAATATTTATCATTGGTTGACTTACCAATAAAAGTACCAACTATTTCCTTACTAACAAACTCGGAAAACTGTAGTTGTAAGTCCATATATTATGTATGATCATCAAATTGTTTTATCTCTATCGTCATTCTGGTCAGCACTGAAAAATACAAAAGCATTTTTTCAGTGTAAACGAATCAAGAGCGTTCACCCCAAAAACTTCTAAAGAGTTTTTAGAGTATCCAGAATCTAACGATGATTCTGGAGTCATCCGACGTAAAGTCGGATTCCCCAGAATGATAAATCATTCTTTAATTATATAGAATCTTATTATTATAAGAACAATGAATAGATTAATAATCCAACTCCTAATCCAACTTGCCCCAATGAAACTAAAATTATTAAGGGCTTTTTTTGTGTGTCAACAGTTTTCGTCATAATATCAGCCTGTTTTGCAAGTACGATGGAAAATAACAAATATATAATTGAAAAAACAACTGCAAACGCCTTAATAAATAAATTAAGTAATTCTTTGTTATTAAAGAAACTGTTAAGATCCATTTTTTT
>PFTH01000012.1 GCA_002789465.1 Candidatus Roizmanbacteria bacterium CG_4_9_14_0_8_um_filter_34_12
ATTCTTACCATATTCTTAAACTTTATAGGTTTTGATATGGTTTTGTCAAGGAGAGTGAACTCTTACTTATGGTACCATGTCTTGCTGAATTTCCTGAATCATCAACTCATTACGATTGGATAATTCATTTACCACAAATTGAAGATGATGTGTCAATTGAAGAAGAAATTAGCTAATTACATGAAAGAGCAGCATCACTTCAAACAGATTTTGAGTGATAAGAAAACTACACCTTAAAAGTGGGATAAATGATTAAAGAAGGAAAATTAACTGGAGTAATAACGTTTACAACATTATATGTTTGTAAAAAATTTGGGACTATAAGGATTGAAAAATTCCAGACCCGAATGCTCCGCAATTTTTTTTATGGAGAAGTATTTAAAAGTGGAATTAGATCATATACATTTGATGAGAGGTGGCGATATTTTGATTCATTGTTTATGGATTGAAAAAATTATGGTTGCTTTAATTATTCTTAAAAAACACCCTCGTATAGTAAGAAAATTTAATCAGCCAATATCATATAAAATCCCCATGGTAATGGTTAAAGAAAGATGTGTATATTGGAAAAAGGACTTCTCTCATATTATCGAAGAATTTATTAAAATATTTAATCCAGTAATTGATATAAGAAACAAACTCAAGCAGATTTATATAAAAAGAAATATTTTGAGTCATTCAAATATTAAGCTTGGACAGAAATATTTTTTATATAGACCAAAGAATAGGAAAAAATTAATAGAAGCTGGTGAAGTTTTTAACTTAAATAAAATACCAAATCAGGCAAATCCTATTGTGTTAAAAATAGATTATTCCAATGAAATTAATTATATTAATGACTTTAATATTATTCAGTTTCTAGATCAACAATATTTTCTTAAAGAAGCTGTGAAACTAGATGTGATATATAGTCATTTAAGATAATTAAAATATTTATTTTGGTAACTATTCAAATAAAACAAACAACGGACAATCTTAATTGTATAATAAGAAGATGTTCCGTTTCTTAAGCAAAGCTCTTCCATCAAAAGTATATTTTGCAATTTGGGTTCTTACTATTTTGTATTTTATTGTTCTTACAATACTTTTTAATAAATTTACTTCTTTTTTTCAAAATAACCAAATCGCATCAGCCGTATATGGTCCAATGTATTTGGGGAACATATTTGTTGGAATACTCACTTTTCTTTTTGGTATTGCCTCATTAGTTTCAAAAAAAGAAGTGATAGTGATTGAACAGAAACAGAACAAGGCACATAAACCTAAAAGATTTTATTTAGTATCATTTTTTGTCGTATTTATTATTTCTATTATTTTTCTTGTTTTTTCCAACACGTCATTTTTTACTAAAGATACAACACAATTTCCAAGACTGGTAATATTAGCCTTTCTGGGTTTTATCTCCTTAATTTTATTCATCGCCTATTTATCTTCATATCCCAAAAAAACCATCATTAAAAATGCAAAAAATAGAGAAAGGCACTCCTTCTCATATTGGATTGGTGATTTTGTTATTTCATCAGTATTGGCTTTACTAATAAGTGTTTTGTTCTTTTTTATTGCAATTCCGTTTATGCAAGTGGCAGATGGATTATCATTTATGGAAAAATCGAATATTGGTGGAATAAACATGTGGCGTTTAGTTATAATGTTCGGCTTTCTTACTATATCGATTTCTTTTTTGTGTTTTAGAAAACGAATTTATATGAGCCTTGCAGGAATACTTATATTTTTTTTAATTTCTGGAACAATTTTTGTTATTGTTTTAAATTCTTCTTCTAATCAAGTACTCACTAATATTGAGACGAAGTCTATTACCGAAAACTTTATTACTAATAGAGGGTCATGTAATAAAAAAACTACCTTACAACAAACAAAAGGGTGCATATTGAGAGTGCTTCGCGATGATGGAGGACACGGTACTGGTTTTATTATTAAACCTGGGTATTTAATTACAAACAAACATGTTATTGAAGGAGCCACAAAACTATCCGTTTTTATAAATGAAGAAAAGGAAGTTAAAGTGTGGAATTATTCTTCTAATCTCGATCTTGCAGTCCTTAAACTCCCTGAAACTTTTCTTCCAAATTCATGTAACTGGTTTGACTCAAAACAACTAAATATTGCGGAGGAACTTTATACATTTGGTTGGTCAAATGATCCAACTGGTGACTCGACAGTTACAAAAGGAATATATTCAAGGACGAATAAATATGACAATGGAACTGAAGATATTCAAACAGACGCATCTATTAATCCTGGAAATTCCGGAGGACCTTTAATTAATGAATGTGGAGTTGTCGGAATAAATACTGCAAGGGCTGAATGGACGCAGGAACAGTCGCCAAGATTTATTGAAGGTATGAGCTTTGCATTATCTTCAAATTTTATTCATTCAAAAATAGATGAATTAATCAATTCGGGTAGCTTATCAAAAGGAATTCCAAATACTTCGAGTTATCAAGTTAATAACACACAACCAAATAATCAACAAACATATACTTTAGATGTTAATAATATTAAGTCGTATTTAAATGATATTTATCGGGTTAAATCGTCATGGGAGCAAGCAAGAGGTCATGTTGATGATCAAAAATTAAATAACTTGATCGATTCATTCAACCGACAAATTGAGTTTTGTAATCATTTGGTAAATAAATTAGGTGGTGGTCAAACTGCGTCTGGTGATGATATAAATTTGTGGAAAGCAGTAATTAAAATGGGAGACGAATCTGCTGCATTAACCAATGAACTAAACAGAAGATGAAGAACAAAAAAAGAAGCCAACATATTATTCTTTCAACTTGTTCAACTAACCCACGTTTGAATTATTTCAGAAAAGAACAGCCAATATTATTTTTTGAAAATGGAGACATATCTTGTGGAATCTTGACTTATAAATACAAAACCTATCATAGAACTCGAGACCAATATTCATTTATATATAAATATTTAAAGAAACACCGACTTTCATTAAATATTACAAATATTATTGAGAAAGATTTAGGTGACATTATTGAAGAATTACAAAGTATCAAAAAGAAAAGTATTTCACTTAAAAAGTTAATGGATATTTATTGCTATAAAAATCAAATTGCTGGAATAAAAACTTATAAAATAAGATTAATAGAACAATATGCAGATAAAGTTATCTGGAAGAAATATCAAATTCTATTAGAAACTAACCATAAAGAAGCAATGGAAATGAAAAAATTCTTATAAAATAAAACACTTCTTTTTTATTTTTATAATGTAATATTTATTGCTTTTAACTTTGATTAAAGGGCAAATCATTTAAGATTTGAAACGATTAAGATAAGTTTGATTTAGACATTATATTTGAGATTTCTAGGATTAAAAAGTTCTAGACTTGAACGCTCCGCATTTAATTCACAAACTCCCTGTAGTTGTTTTCGTTAATTTCAAATGTAGTGCCTTGGCCGGAGACGATTTTGAGGGAAACTTTACGGACGATTTCTTCAATTACCCGTTCCAAGCTACGGATTCCCGGTTCAAAACCCAGGGGGCGGACAAGTTTGTTCCAAACACCCTCAGTAAACGTCAAATTTTGTGTTGTTAAACCAGTATCTTTAATATATCTTGGTAGAACAAAAAACTTACCGATATGAATTTTTTCTTCATCATTATATGATGGCATTTGAATCACTTCTAGACGGTCCAATACAGCTGTACTTATATTATTGGTATTGTTTGCAGTAGCAACAAACAAAACTTGGGAAAGATCAAAAGGATAATCTATAAAATAATCAATGAAACTGCTATTTTGTTCAGGATCTAAAAGTTCAATTAAAACGCCCATAATTTCCGCTCGTGTTTCCGGTGTTATACGATCAAGTTCATCCAATAATACAACTGGATTTTTTGACCCGCAACGTCGTAATGCACGAATCATTGCTCCTGGCTCTGCTTCTGGTGCTGTTTTGCTTTGGCCGCGGAGATCCAGTGCAGAAGACAGTCCTCCAAAAGGAATCCGAATAAATTTTCGTCCCAATGCATCAGCAATTGATTTAGCAAATGTAGTTTTTCCAGTTCCTGCCAAACCAACAAAGAATAAGGAGGGAGCATGAAACGCTTCATGATGTAAATTTTGTTTTTGTAAAATTAATACTGAAAGATATTCTAACACCCGTTCTTTTATTTTTTCCAAACCGAAATGGTATTGATCAAGGGCAACTTTTGCTTTTGCGACATCCAATTGGTCAATAGTTTTTGTTTCCCAAGGAAGATGAGTAATCCAGTCAATATATTTAGCAGTGATATCCATTTGTGATAGATTTCCGCCATACTTCATTGCAAAAGTAATGCGGTCAATTTGGTGTTGGGCTTTTTCCAGTAAATTAGCAGGCAGTTGTACCGACTGCAACTGAACTTTGATTTTATCGATTTCTGACAATGAATTTTGTGTGTCCATTTGATTAGTAGACAAACTTACCGCTTGACAAAATTAAAATATTTTGTTATAAAATGTAACGTTATCATTCTTAATTAATATTACAAGTTTATTTTTTAAATATCTATGGCAAAAACAAATACTGCCACAAACATTTCACCTTTATTCGATTTCGTATTAGTTAAACCACTTGATCAGGAGAAAACCACTGCTTCAGGTATTGTCCTTCCGGATTCTGCAAAAGAAAAGCCACAGGTTGGGCAGGTGATGGCGGTTGGACCGGGAACAGTTAACGATCAAGGTATAACAGTGCCGATGGTTGTAAAAGTTGGTCAGAAAGTACTTTATAAAAAATGGGGTGGTAACGAAGTGAAAGTAGGAATGGAAGAATGGCTTTTAATTGAGCAAAAAGACGTTATGGCAACAGTTAACTAAGTTTATAAAGTTTACCCTCCGAATCGGAGGGTAAAAAGTTTTTAAAGTTATAAAGTCAATTATTAATTAAATTATCAAATTATGGCAAAACAAATCAAATACGGGTCAGATGCCCGTCAACAACTTCTCTTGGGAATTCAACAATTAGCTGATGCAGTCGCGACCACTCTTGGTCCAAAAGGACGAAACGTGGCAATTGACCGCAAATGGGGTGCTCCAAGTATTGTTCATGATGGTGTTACTGTTGCAAAAGAGATTGAATTGCAAGATGCATTTCAAAATATGGGAGCGCAAATGCTTAAAGAAGCTGCTTCAAAAACAGCTGATGTTGCCGGAGACGGAACAACAACCGCCACAGTATTAGCTCATGCCATCTCCGCTGAAGGAATAAAAATGATTACAGCTGGTGCAAATCCAATGGTGATGCGACGTGGTCTTTCAAAAGCCGGAGAATTTATTGTTGAACAATTAAAAAAGATTTCAAAAAAAATTACATTAGCCGATGCTGCAAGCGTAGCAACAATTTCCGCCGGTGATGTTGTTTTGGGAGAGCTTATTTCCGATGCATTAAAAAAAGTTGGAGGAAAAGATGGTGTGGTTACAGTTGAAGAAGGAAAGGGTTTAGAAACAACTGTTGACCACAAAGAAGGAATGCAGTTTGATCGTGGTTTTGCATCACCATACTTTGCAACTGACACTGATAAAATGGTTGCGGAAATTGAAGACGCATATATTTTGATTACTGACAAAAAGATTACAGCGATTGCTGACTTACTTCCGTTTTTGGAAAAATTCGTAAAAGTTTCCAAAAATTTAGTAATTATTGCAGATGAAGTTGAAGGTGAAGCACTTGCAACATTAGTAGTTAATAAAATTAGAGGAACTTTCAACGCTCTTGTTGTAAAAGCTCCAGGTTTTGGTGACAGACGTAAAGAAATGTTACAAGATATTGCCATTTTAACAGGTGGAACAGTGATTTCTGAAGACCTAGGTAAGAAATTGGAAAATATTGAAGTAACAGATTGTGGACACGCTGATAAAGTCAAATCTGATAAAGAAAACACCAGTATTATTGGTGGAAAAGGAGATAAAACTGCAATTCAAGCTCGTATCAGTCAAATCAAACGGGAATTAGATGAAAACACATCAGAATTCGATAAAGAAAAACTACAAGAACGACTGGCAAAACTTTCCGGTGGAGTGGCAGTTATCAATGTTGGCGCTGCAACCGAAGTGGAGTTGAAAGATAAGAAAGAGCGCGCAATTGACGCAGTGGCTGCAACAAAAGCTGCACTCGAGGAGGGAATTGTTCCAGGTGGTGGAATTGCCTTGATGGATGTTGGTCAGAAAATGGCTGGATATAAATCCAAGTTGGTCGGAGATGAACTGATTGGTTTTAACATCGTGATGCGATCCCTTGAATCACCATTTACCAAACTAATTGAAAATGCCGGTCTTGATGCCGGACAATTATTGGCAAAAGCACGGGAAATGAGTGTTGATGGAATGGGTTTTGATGTTTTGACTCTGGAGTCTGAAGAAACTGCCAAACCGGTAAATATGATTAAGGTTGGAATCATTGATCCGCTTAAAGTTGTACGAACTGCAGTTCAAAATGCAATTTCTGTAGGGACAATGGTTTTGACAACTGAGGCTTTGATCACTGATATTCCTGAAAAGAAAGAAGCAGCTCCAAGTGGAGGAATGCCACAAATGCCTGGATATTAATCAGGGAGTTACTTAAAAAGAAGAAAATTCCCCGCCTTAACCGGCGGGGTTTTGGTTATTGAAACTCAAGCAAAAAAATAGAGAGAGTCTTATTTAATAAACTGTTTTAGAATGCTAGCAGATTGATTTAATGCAGTTTTTTCTTGCTCTGAAAGGGGAATTTCCAAAATTTTTTCAACCCCATTTTTTCCGATTACGCAAGGAACGCTTAAAGCAATTTTCTGCTGTTGGTATTCGTTGTTTAGACTTAAGGAAACAGGAAAGACGCGCTTTGTATCACGGAGTATTGCGTCAACAATTTGATTAATTACCACTCCAATTGCGTAATAAGTTGAACCTTTAGCTGTGATAATTGCTTTGGCTGCGTCTCGAGTTTTTTGATATGCTTGCTGGACTTTTTCCGGAGAAAAACCCGGCATTGTTATCAATGGTTGTCCGCCAATATCAGCACTGGATACTGCAGGAAAAGAACTATCCCCGTGTTCACCTAAAATATACGCATGAATATTTTTTGGATTAATCTGTAAAAACTCGGATAAATGAAAACGAAATCGGGCAGAATCAAGACTTGTGCCACTGCCAAATACTTTTCCTTTTGGTAATTTTAATATTTGCGCTGCATGATAGGTGAGAATATCAACCGGGTTTGCAACAATTAGTATCACGCTATTTGGGGTAAATTTGACAATTTCGGGTAAAATTGCATCCATTATTTCCAGATTTTTCGCAGTTAATTGAAGTCGTGTTTCCCCTGGTTGTTGAGCGATTCCCGCTGTATAAACAATCACATCGCAATCTGTTAAATCAGATGCAGTTTCCGCAACTGTGATCGTGGTGGTTCCCAAAAAGGAAAGGCTATGTTGAAATTCTAACTGTTCTCCTTTCATTCGATCAACGTTTCTATCATATAAAACTAAATTGCGCGCAGTATTTCGAAGAATCATAGCAAATGCCGCACTCATTCCCACTCGTCCTCCTCCAACAATAGCAACTTTATTATTTTTCATTTTAATATAAAATCAGAAATTTAATTATAAGAAATAATATATTACTTTATTTA
>PFTH01000155.1 GCA_002789465.1 Candidatus Roizmanbacteria bacterium CG_4_9_14_0_8_um_filter_34_12
TTATCTAAAACATCAGGGATGTTTTGAGGTAATGAATTACTCTGCTTGTTCACAAGACTTACTAGAAGCCTTTGACTTACAAACTAAAGCCTATTTGGAAATCACAAACACAATTTCCCAAGATATCAAATATTTGCGTCAATCATTAGTTCCATTGCTTGTAAAAAATATTAAGGATAACGAAGGTTATAAGTCTAATTTAAAATTATTTGAAATTGCAAAAACTTATATCCCCACTGAAAAAGATCTACCAGTTGAAAATTTTAAGATTGCGTGCGTGGTTAACACGTCATTTGCCGATTTAAAAGGAATTCTTGATGGATTAATCAAAGAATTAAATATTGATGAAGTGATAATTGAACCTGCTAAAAATAATCTATTTACTTCTTCAATGCAGGGTAATTTAATCTGTCATTGCGATCCCGAGCTTAGTCGAGGGAGAAGTTACAATCCCGAGTACAGTTCGAGGGACAATCCCGTTAATATAAGACGTCCTATTGGTAACGGGATTGCCACGTCCCCGGCCTTTCGCGAAAGGCAGGGTCCTCGCAATGACAATGATTCTATTATTGGTAATTTTGGTAAAATTTCTGCGCAATACACCGCCAAACTGCAATTGAAGTCTGATGTTTTTGCTTTTGAAATGGATTTTACTGAATTTATTTCTACAGCCAGACTAATGCCAATCTATAAAAAATTCAATCAGTTCGCTAACATTCATCTGGATCTGACAATTGAACACAATCGACCATACAATGAAATTATCAGTATTGCCAAAAAAACCGCTCCAAATTTGATCGATGTTAGTTTAAAAGATACTTATAAGAATAATCTGACCTTGCATTTTGTTTTTGCTACAGACGATCGTAATTTGACAGAAAAAGAAGCAATGGAGGAGTTAGAGAAAATCAAAAAACTAATTTGAAATTTTTAATTTTTAATTTAAAATCAATTTTTAATATCTCAAATTAAATATTTTAAATTGAATTTAAATTTCAAATTTCGAATTAAAAATTAATCGTTATGGAATTGGAACTGGAGTTTCAGTTGGAGTTGTTGTTAGCACTTGATAGTCCCATTCTTTTTTCACTCCGATCTTGATTGAGCTTTCGCCGTTTTTGTCTTTTTCATTCCACGCTTTTACTACAATCTCATAGGTTCCGTCTGATAAATTTATCGTTTCATCAACGTCTTTTTTATCTTCATTCCAAGACTTGATTTCATTGTTATTGACATATATTTTTACATTCTTAATTTTTTCCATGCTAGTAATTTTTGCTTTGATGTTCACATTATTGTCATCAAGTTTTTGATGATCTGATGGATTTTTAATGGAGACCATCACACTTTCATTGGATGCGTCAGATGTTTCTTTGGGCGCGTGATATTTGTCATCTTTTTGCTCTGCTGCCCAAGAATCAACTGCTTCTTGCCAACGATTTTTACCGTCGTTCGACAATAAATCGTTTTCTTGAAAAACAATAAAATCTTTTTCTTCAAAATTTCCGGATTTGATTTCAAATTCATTCGCCAACTTTCCATTACTTTTGGATATTTTTAGTTTTTTATAATATGACGCAACATCCTTTGGTTCGCTTCCTTTAATAAAATATTCACTGCGATTGGGATAACCACCTTTTGGCAAACCACCTAAATATGCATCAATTGTTAATGCTTCAACATTATCTGGTTTATCCATCAAACCATCCTGATAACGTGTTAACAAATTTCTCATAATTTCATACCAAATCGGAGAAGCTCCAGTGGCACCTGACGCAATTTTTGGATTCATCTTAGAATTATCATTATTTCCTACCCAAACACCAACAGTTACGCCTTTTGTGTATCCCACTGTCCAGTTATCCCGTTTATCATTTGTTGTCCCGGTTTTTACAGAAACTGTTCTTCCTGGAACATTAAGATATGATCTTGGACCAAACGTATCAATACGAGCATTATTATCAGAAAGAATATGGGAAATGATATATGATGCCTCGGTTGATAACACCTTATCTTCTCGACTTGTTCGGTTTTGAAAAATTACTTTATTCTTAAAGTCTGTAATTTTTTCTATTCCATAACTGGTTTTTTTTGTACCTCCCCGGGCAAAAACAGAATAAGCATTGGTTAAATCCAACAAGCTCACTTCGCCTCCACCTAAACTAATTGACAAACCAAAACGCTTTATATTTGTATCAGTTGGAGCCAAAGTTGCCAAACCCATATCAAAAGTTTTTTGTAAAAAATCATGCATTCCCAACATTGCCAACATTTTCACCGCTGGGATATTAATTGAGTTACCAAGTGCAAAACGCATTTGAATTGGACCACGGAATTTTCCATCATAGTTTTTCGGAATATATTCTTCTTTTCCGTCAGGTGTAAAATTAGTTTTCACGTCCATCAAAACTGTTGAAGCAGTATAGCCTTTTTCTAATGCAAGTGCATAAATAAAAGGTTTAAGTGTTGATCCGGGTTGACGTTGACCAAGTGATACCACGTCATATTTTCCATATTCTTCATTATTAAAATCATACGACCCTACCCAGGCAAGAATTGCACCGGTTTGACTGTCCAGAACTAATGCTGAGCCATTTCCGACTTGATAGTCTTCTTTAATTTTATTAATCTCATCTTTAACAATCTTTTCAATCTCAGTTTGTGCTTTTAAATCAATGGTCGTGTAGATTTTTAAACCCTTGTCAAGAATCCCACCTCCATATTGTTTTTCCAGTTCTTTTTTAAGATAAAAAATGAAATGTGGTGCAGTGATTACTTCTTTAGGTTTTGAAAATGTTATTTTATTCAAATCAGTTTTTGCAATTTTTTCTGTAGCACTAGTGATATCTCCATCTTCACGCATTCTTCGCAGCACGTCGAGCGCTCGTGTTTTCCAAGCATTTTTTACACCAATAAATGGGGAGTAAACGCTGGGATTTTGAGGAAGTCCAGCCAAAACTGCTGCTTCAACCAAACTCAAATCTTTTGGGGATTTTTCAAAATAACCTTGTGATGCCGAACCAATTCCCCAATAGGTTCCTCCATATGGAATTTCATTCAAATACATTTCCAGAATTTGTTGTTTTGAATATTTATTTTCCACGGAAATGGAAAGCATTGCTTCTTTAATTTTGCGGGGAAGCGTTCGTTCTGATGATAAAAGTACAGTTTTGATAAGTTGTTGTGTGATGGTTGAACCGCCCTCAAGTCTTCGTTTTAGAATTAAATTAAAGATAGATCGAAGAATTCCGATTTGCGAAAAACCTTGATGCTTAAAAAATGTTTTATCTTCAATGGCAACTGTTGCGTTGATCAGATTTTTTGAAATATCTGAATAACTCACAGGAACACGATTTTTATCCTTATACATTTCATAAATAATTTTACCTTTTTGGTCATAAAAAACCGTGGAGTTGTTTGACTGTTGATTGAGCTTTCCCGGAGAGGGGAGTTGACGGCTATAAAAAGCAAAAAGTGCCGTACTAAACAGAAATCCAACAACCACTAAAACTACAACTCCAAATAATAATCTATATATTAATGTTGGACTAATTTTTTGTTTCCGGTATAACGGACGGATTCTTATTCTTCGCAGCATGTTATTAGTATAACAAAAAATTTGTAGAGGCGAACTTTATGTTTGCCCAAAATCTGTAGAGAACAGTTTTCCGTCCCAAAGCATGCTGAATAATCAATTTGTAATTATAAATAAAACGGTCTTTGAGAGACATTTGAAAGACAATCCTGTAAAGATGGTCTGACAAATTAAAAATCTAATAAACTGATTTTTAAATTATGGTTTTATTGAACTATCCTTAATCCTGTAGAAAAAAAATGTGACCGACCGTAGATAAATGACTTCGCATTTGCTTGGATAGTTCTTTGCCGTAATCTGAATACTGTCCTTCGGGAAGTGACTTTGCTATAACAGAGCCATCATCTGCTGGTGAAAGTGTCAATGCGGTGAAAGGTTGTTCATCTAAAATATAATCAACTCCTTTTTCTATATATTGATTAAAATGTCGTCCTAACGATATTACTAATATATTATTAGTGCTGTCTGTCACCTGCTTTAATAGGCTTTCTGGTAATGATGCAACTAAGAATACATTTGCTAACATTCTAGTTAAAGTATAATCTTGTCCACCATGAACACTTATTTCAGGGAGATCCCTGTCTTCAAAGCGCAGTGTTGCTGTAAATTCTTGAAAATCCGAATCACCACCTTTAATCGGCTTACTTGTGATTCTGACATTTCCTGGTTCAAATTGATTTGACAATGCAAATTCATAGGGTTCATTAAGTCCTACAATCATATCGTTTGCTGTAGTTAATCCCTTATAACTCATATATTGATGTTCTATTCGAATTTTTGCAGGAACTCCTTTGTTAATAGGCGAAACTAGGTTGTGTATATTTATCGGAGTAATATCAAAACCTGAAACAGGCGTAGTGAGAATTGAAAATGCTTCTTGTAATTTTAAAAGATCATCAGAAGCTAAAGAAAAGTCAGCGCTCTGCAAAAGCTTTTGCTCTTTCACCATGAATTTGAGTTTGTGTTCTTAACGGCATATCTAAGTATTATACTATAAGTATATTGAATTTGCAAATATAATACCACATTAATCTTCTTGAAAGCATATTACTTTGTAAAAACTTTTTCATCATACACATCTTTTTTTGAAAGTTAGTGTTTTTTTGTATGAAATCAAACGGTCTAAATATTTTCTAATTTCCCATTAAAAATAATCTCTGAGTTGTATAACCTGGCAGGTTACCATGCTAGGTTACCATGCTGGGTTTTATAACATTAACATAAGGAACTTAATTACTATAGAATGATGATAAATAGATTTTAAGGAGATTCTTTTAAGGACTGTTGCACTAAAAAAATAAATTGTTTGAATGCCTTAAGATCTTCTTCAAATTTTTTGGTAAATTGAATCTGACCCTCCTGAAACTGAAAGGTGCTATCGCCGGTTTGGGCAATAATTAACAGTCCATTTGGACTGAAGATTACTGAAAAACGAGTTGAACCTTCGGCTTCTTTAGTATATGGTCCATTATTTGGAACAGAGCCCTGCCAAAAAATAAAGCCTAAATTTTTCAATTTCTGAGTTAATTGATACCACAGCTGAACCTCTACTTCTAATGCTGCGTTACGTGTTATCACTCTTGTTGGCGTCAATGAGATATCTATAAAAATAATAGCTTTATTACTATTGTCTAGAAAATTAATTTAAACCCTATTTGAGTTAACAGAACCAACTTCACATGCAGATAAAATTGGATTTTGAGCTCCGGTTCTATCATTAAAAGCTTCTGCATCCTGCCAACTTAAATGAGCAATTGGTGAAATAACAGAAACACCTTGACTTGAGATATAAACTGCAAATACCCTATAATTACCCAGTTTAAAATTATTAACTGGTGGTAATAAAATCTTTAAACTTGGATCGCCAAATGTTAGTAAGCCTCCAACTTCATTAGAATTAGGTTAGTATTCTTTTGCTTGAATCATAAATTATCTTGAATAACTTATAAGATAAATTATAGCCACAAAAAGTAGTTATTCTGTTAATTATTGCTAAAAATTTGATATCATTTATATAATGCAACAAAAACCATTCAAAAAGAAAAAATTTAGGATCACTAAAGAGTTGGTTTGGAAAGTGATTATTGTTGTCTCCTCAATTCTTCTTATAACCATGTCATTTGCTCCACTTCTTTTGATGAGGTAAAATAGGGTTATGAATGCTAATCAAACAATTCGCAACCTTCCCAGAACCAGATCTCTCACAATCAACAAACTAATTAAACTTGGAGTTGATACTTTTCAAGATTTACTCAACTATTATCCATCCCGCTACAATGATTATTCTTTAATCTCTCCAGTTGCCCAACTACGAATTGAACAGCTGGCAACCATCAAAGTTCAAGTAGTTTCTGCAAAAACACACTTAACCCGCTCCGGCAAACGCATGCAACAGTTTGAAGTTGAAGATGCATCAGGAAAAATTACGGCAGTTGCTTTTAATCAACCATATTTACTGCGAATTTTCAAACCCGGATCTTTACTTTCAATCTCCGGAGTATGCCAACTGATTGGAACTGGAAAGGTTTTTACAGTTCAAGACTATGAAGTCTTAAATACATTAGAACAACCAACGACGCATACGGGACGCTTAGTTCCGGTATACAGCGAAACCAGCGGTCTTTCCAGCAAGACCATCCGTGAAAAAATTAAATATGTTTTGAGTGAAATTATTGTTTCTGAATCACTTCCAAAAGAAATCATGATGTACAATCGTTTAATCAATTGTACATCTGCATATCAACAGATTCATTTTCCTGATAATTTTGAAAGGCTACATCAAGCGCAACAGCGTTTGGCGTTTGAGGAATTATTTATGTTGCAACTTTCATCAGCACTGCTTAAAAAACAGCGTCAGAGCAATGTAGTTGATCAACCGATTATCTTAAACCAAAAACATGTCAATTTATTAAAAGATTTTATAAATAATTTACCTTTCAAGCTCACCAGTGCCCAACAACAAGCTTGGGAAATAATCAAATCCGATTTATCTAAAAAACAGCCAATGAACCGACTGCTTCAAGGAGATGTAGGATCAGGAAAAACCGTTGTGGCAGCTCTGGCAGCATATTTATTATTTCTTAACAATCAAAAAACTGCAATTATGGCTCCAACGGAAATATTGGCACAGCAACACTTTGCTACAATTAAAGACTTATTTAAAGGTTGTATAAAGACTCCTAAAATAATTCTACAAACAGGATCATTAAAACAACTAAAACCAAAAATCAAATACGATATTATTATTGGAACGCAAGCTCTCTTAACTGAAAAACTCAATCTTAAAAATTTTGGAGGCGTGGTGATTGACGAACAACACCGTTTTGGAGTGAAACAACGGGCAATGCTCTCTGACAAAACCAAGAATCCTCATCTTCTAACCATGACCGCCACACCAATTCCTCGCACCATTGCTCTGACTTTATTTTCCGATTTGGATATATCAATTATTAATGAAATGCCTTTTGGTCGAATTCCAATCAAGTCATATCTTGTCCCACTTTCAAAACGTCAAGCTGGATACGAATGGATCACTAAACAAATAAGCGAAAAAAAAGCACAGGTATTTGTCATTTGCCCACTGGTTGAAGAATCGCAAGTTGAAACAAATATTTCCATTAAAGCAGCCGAAAAAGAATATATTTTGTTACAAAAAGTATTTCCGAAGTTTAAAGTGTCTTTGATTCATGGAAAAAAATCTTCAAAAGAAAAACAAACAACCATGACTGATTTTGTCAATCGAAAAATTGATATTCTTGTTTCCACATCGTTAGTTGAAGTTGGAGTTGACGCGCCGGGAGCAACAATTATGATCATTGAAGGAGCTGAGAGATTCGGATTGGCTCAGCTACATCAACTGCGCGGACGTATTGGACGTAATTCAGTTCAATCGTATTGTTTTTTGTATACAGAAAATACCGACCAAAAGATTCAAGAACGTCTAAGTTATTTTGTGAAAAATACTAACGGGCTGGCACTTGCAGAATATGATTTAAAAAATCGAGGAACAGGGGAGTTGTTTGGACAAA
>PFTH01000088.1 GCA_002789465.1 Candidatus Roizmanbacteria bacterium CG_4_9_14_0_8_um_filter_34_12
CTATGAAAACTGAGAGATCAAAAAATTGGAAGATTGAGAGGTTATATTACAAGGATAATTCTAAAAAATGTTGTAAGTTATTTTCCAACAAAAAAAAATAGATACGAAAAACATATGATTTATCTATTTTAGACCAAAAAAATCTAAATGTTATAAGATATGTTGGAAATAGTAAGTAAGTATAAATCAAAAGAATTCCTCGCAGCTCTGCTTCGGGGTATACCTTGTAGTCATTTCGACCGATCCTGAATGAAGTTGAAGGAAAGTCAGAATGGTTTATACTCACCTAACTTAGAACTAGTAACAAAACCTTGAATTTTGGGTTGTTGTAGCGGTACACTGATGGTATATGAGGAAATTATCAGACCGTCAGTGGAAGGTCATAGAACCACTGCTGCCCCGTCAGGACTATTCCAGAGGAGGTCGTCCACGGGCAGATGACAGAAAAGTTATGGATGGTATCCTCTGGATATTAAGAACAGGAGCCCAATGGGATGAGCTGCCTGTCAAGTATGGTCCGGCAATGACCTGCTGGAGGCGGCTCAAGAGATGGCAGAAGGAAGGAATATGGAAGAAGATATGGAAGGAACTTCTGGTAATGCTGGAAAAAGAAGAGAAGATTGAATGGGAAGTGACATACCTTGATGGAACTTTCAGCCCCGCTAAAAAAGGGGTGCAAAAGTAGGATTAACCAAGAAGGGCAAAGGAACAAAGTTGATGGTCTATGTTGATGGAAATGGTATTCCTATTGCTCTGGAAGTAGAGAGCGCACAAAAAGCAGAGGTAAAGCTGGCACTGCAAACCATTGACCAAGTTTCTATCGCAGGAAGACCACTGCACCCAAAGAAACGGGCAGAAGCTATTTGTGCAGATAAGGCCTATGATGCCAAGTGGTTACGGGATGCCTTAAGAGCTCGGAATATCAAGCCGAAGATACCAAAGAAGAGAAAAAGAGGTCAAATAGATGAACCGTTGTATAACCAAACGATTACAGAATTTTACCGTACTCGCTGGATCGTAGAACGGACCATTTCCTGGTTTAGTTGGTACAGGCGACTCCTTGTTCGATGGGAACGCGATGATGATGTCTATGAAGCATTTGTAACTCTTGCCTGTATGATGATTTGTCTTAAGAAGGTTTTGTTATAAGTTCTAGTGTATCAAGTAAATGTGACGCGCGATCTACGGATGCAGAAAATTGTTCTTCTAAACCTGGAAACCGGACATCCCCAGCAGGAGTAGTGCTTACGTGTGTATAACTAGGCATTTTCTGCCATTTTGGCTGTGGGTTCGTCATAGTAGCCGTATTTAGCGTTGGTGGGGCGATATCATCTGCCCACCTCTTGGCCATGTCCTGATCATAAAGATTTAGATCATGAGTAGCGGTTTGAGGTCTGCCTGCGAAATTTCTTAATATTTGAGCAGCACGCCCAGCCATGTCTGCATCACGAGCCATATCTCTCAAACAACGTATTGCTTCAAAATGGTATCCCAGTAAAGCGCTTTGTTCTTCTAACCTGAATACCAGATTATCCATAGCTCTTAATCTAACCTCATGATCATCGGTGGTATTTACTATATCGATGATTGCTTCTTGGGCTCTACGTACTTTTCGATCATAAAAAACGTCGTATTCTCCACTTGGCCTTCTTGAATATCTATCAAGAGTGGTGATAGTTTGTCTTAAAAGAGCAGTCCTTTGTGGATCTTTTGCTGATCTGGCTATAGCGACTATGTCAGTTATAG
>PFTH01000234.1 GCA_002789465.1 Candidatus Roizmanbacteria bacterium CG_4_9_14_0_8_um_filter_34_12
GTTGATTTAATTAATTCTGTTGAAAATTTTAGGTTTGCAAGTCACGGTTTTACGTATTCTGATTATGACCCTGCTTCTAAGAAGCAATGACTTCGGCGTCCGCAAGTGTCTACAGCGAGAACGAATAATTTTGTTCAATGATTCGATAGAGTTGGTAGTATTAGGCAATCTTAATTCTGGAAAATTCTGATAAGCGCGAAATTGATTAAGCCGCCGCAAGAATTCTCGGCCAATAGCCCCTATCCGTCTTGGACAATCGTTCTTTAAAAGCAGTTCATTTAATTGCTTAATGCAGCGCGGCAGATTTACTGATTTGGCAATAAGCGCTTTCCGTATGGCGGTATATACAGCTTCTCTTTGCGGCGAATCAGACAACTGTTTCCATTTCCCTCGATTAACCTGCATTTGAGCCAATAGATGAAAATGACATCTCTGTATTATCCAGCTATTGCTTTTGGCAATTCTATCCGAACCCCTAAAGCCATCGCAAACCAATGCTTTTATGCGGTTTCTGGTCTTTCTTGGTATTCCGTCCACTACTCTTGACCAGTCGCTGTGATTTTCTCGGTCAATTATTAATCTTGGGTCAAGAATAACCGCTTTGTCCCGACAGATGCTTCTAACCGCCATGAGATACATTGTCCAACGTTGATCCTTAAATCTAAACCAAAGAGCGTCAATAACAAGAATAAGAGGTCCCGCCGGCAAAGTATTTGCCTGACGCCTTTTTAAAAAGTTCTCCATTGTTCGGCGTAATCTGGCGCTTAGAGCGGCTACAGTCAGATGGTCCCGCTTGCTTTGGCGGAGAATCAAACTTTGTTTTCCAGCCACAACCTTTTCTAAAAGATTGTGGCGGGGACGCAACGATCTTCGTCCTCGCTTCTTTGGCCAGAGAGTCCATGTCTTTTTACACAAAGAACATTGTCTTCTTTTGCCGCCGAATTTGTATACCTTCGCCTGGCAGCAAGGCGAGATTTTCTCGTGTATTTTGTTCATACACGAGAATTATCGCAAAAAACTTAGATTAATCCTCTGTTTAAAACAAATTTCTTAAATGTTTTCAACAGAATTAATTTAACCATCTCTCATATATAGATCTTTTAATAATAGCAAAAAAAGATATTTAAAAAAAGAGTGGAAGTTATAAACTTCCACTCAAGTCACATTTAGGATGAACGGTTTGCCCTTTTTAGGTTTTGCCGTACTTACTCCAACCCTTATTCCAGCTGGCGGAACCGGGGCGCTGCGGCAATAGGATAGCAAGTTCGCCATCCCTGTCACATTCCTTATATGACTTACTCGCTGTCTCGGCCAGTTTTTGGAGCCGGCCTTTTAGATTTTCGGTTCTTTCTTTCAATGTTTTCTGCATGCCTGACCTCCTTTTCTAGATTTCGGATTGCTCTAGTTGTTGAAGTATTGCATCCACTAATCTCTTTTCCGAGTTTCGACAAAACGTGGTTTCTGTTGTGTCGGTCGTGCCATATTCAAAGAACTTATTCCCTGCTTGGCCGCCATAACACAAAGGAAAATATTCGCATTCTTCCCGGCAACGACTAACGCCGCGCAAGAAATCTTTGACATAAGAAGCATTTTCTCCTTGTTTAATAATAGATTTAATATTCTTATCAAGAACGTTACCAACCACGAAATTACCATAACAGGAAGCGCTGGTATTAAG
>PFTH01000041.1 GCA_002789465.1 Candidatus Roizmanbacteria bacterium CG_4_9_14_0_8_um_filter_34_12
TTTACAGTATTAACTTGAGTTTGGTATTGAGCGAGTGTTGTTTGATAAAATTTTTTTGCAGTATCCAGATCAGAGGAATTACGGCTAAAACCATAACGCCCAACTAAATCAGAAATAAAAACAGCTGCTTTAGCCAGGTCCAGCGGTTGATTAACCGGTTGTGTCTGATTATTCACGTCAATTGTAAAATTTGGATTGACGCTAGTGATACAATACTGATGCATTCGTTCAATTGTTGTTGCATCAAAGGCTTTTTTATCAAGACTAATATAATAAATCAAATTGCAATTCCAAAAATCATTTTGGACAGTATCAATTTTTGTTGTATTGATAAGCAAATCATTTTTTATCGTAATAATTGCCTGAATGTCTACTGTTTTTTGGAAATATTTATACCATGCCCAAATCGGCCGCGGTCCTGAATGATTATTCCCTTGAGAGTCAATACATTGATTAGATGGGGGACAGACACGTTCAAATAGATAAACTCCACGTTGGTCACGCATTAAATTTAGATAATCAAGCGTTTTTTTTGCAATTTTAACATTATCCGTTGCAGTTTGATTAGGAATTATCAAGCTTTGAGTTGGCTGTCTTTTATTCATTAATGAAGAGGTGTTTGTGGAGGTTGGAATTATTGTCGATTGAGAAGGGGCGCTTGTTAGGCTGATTTTATTTAATTGTGTATTATTATTAGTTCCGGCAGTATTTCGTTGTAGAGTATTGATGACTTCATTTTTAGCGTTGTTGGAATTTCTTTTTTGTGAAAAAGAAGAAACAATCATTATGGCAATTAATAATATGATAACGATACTTACCAGCGCAATGACAATAATTTTAGTTCGATTGTTATTTTCCATTATTTTTTCCAATTTGCAAACCAAACACGATAATCGTCGTAATTGACTAAACTGTCTTTATTAAAGTCAGCCCGCAGCTGGGCAGTTTTTCCTTGTTTATATTCTTCACGCCAGATGTCACGGTCGGTTGTGGTGATAAAATTATCACAGTTAGCGTCACCTTTTTCTTTTTGTAGACAAGGGTTTATGGTTGGAGATATTTCCGAAGCCCGACTTTTGTTACTAATGGTCGTCTTTGATAAGGAATATATGTTAAAAATAACAACGATAATGATTCCGACTAATAAACCAACGGTAATAATTATCTTCTTGTTTGAAATTAAAAATTTATTAGGATGCATGGGTATGAAACTTCTTAATTAGTATAACAATTCAATAATTAATAATCAATTTCTTTGCTATCATTAGTAAATGATTCTTCATATTTATACTGACGGCGGCTCAAAAGGTAATCCTGGTCCGGCAGCAATTGGCGGGGTTGGCTATCTTGATAAAAAAATTATTTTCAAATTCCGTGATGATATTGGAATAGCGACGAATAATGACGCAGAATATCAGGCGGTTATAATGGCGTATAAAAAATTATCAATGATCAATAATCCCGTTTCGACCGCGAAGCGAAGCGAGCAATTATCAAAGGTTAAAAAAATTGAATTTTTTTCGGACTCACAACTTTTAGTTAATCAGCTTAATGGTTTCTATAAAGTAAAGAACGGACAGATTCGGGAATATATTATGCAAATTAGGATTTTAGAAGCAGAGGTGAAAATTCCTGTTAGTTATCAGCATATTCCACGAGAGAAAAACCAGGTCGCAGATGATTTGGTAAACAATATTCAATAACAATATTGAAACATTCATAATTAGATTTATGATTTAAGATTTATTTCTGAAGTTTAT
>PFTH01000160.1 GCA_002789465.1 Candidatus Roizmanbacteria bacterium CG_4_9_14_0_8_um_filter_34_12
TTAACAGATACTACCTTTTTATTTGTTACTCCTTTAATAATATCCTCTGCCCATGGTTCCATAAATTTTCCAGTGTAAATGAATAAGTCGGATTTATTTATCCTGACAATATCGCTTGGCTTTGGTTCAAAACTGTGAGCTTCAACTCCGGGTGGAAGAAGAAGTGATACCTCCACTTTGTCTTGCCCGATAATTTTTACAAAATCATATAGCGGGAAAAGAGTTGTAACCACAGTTAATCTTTTTGAGTCCTTTTTTAATTTTTGCGTACTATTTGCTACTGTAAAAATTCCTAAACCAATAATTACAACAACCTCAATAGAAAATAATATTTTTTTCATACTTAATTTAAAATATTTAAATCAATAATTCTTACAAGGCCTTTATTGACAACGGTCACAAATACCAAAAAATTCTAGCGAATGACTTTTAATTTTAAAATCTGTTTTATTTTTAACTTCTTTAAGAAATATGTTTTCTGGAAGTTGGATATCCTCGATAAGTCCGCAAACCTCACAAACAAGGTGATGATGATGTCCGCTATTTGAGAGTTCAAATCGCGCCTCTTTATCATTAAACTGTACTTTATTTACAATCCCAAGTTCAAGAAAACTCGTTAAAATACGATACACTGTGACTTTATTCATGTGATTCTTTTTTGAATTTACAGCTGTATAAATCTCAAACACCGTTTGCGGCTTTTGTTGTAACACGTTTAAAATCTCCTTTTTTTGAGAAGTAAACCGTTGACCTTTATCTTTAATAATTTGTTTAACTTTATCCATTAAGTAAGTATTATTGCAAACAGATTGCAATAAGTCAAGAGAATATTTTTACTGAAAAAACAATTTATAAGCAACTAATCCCTGTGTTTATCTTTCAACTAAGACCATTAACAATTTTACCCCTTGAATAATTATTTCAATTCCAGGAGTTGATCAATGATCGGTTTGTTAAAACCAATAATGACTTCATCATCTATCCAAAGTTGAGGAACTCCCATTTGACCCGATTTCTCAACCATAGCTCTAGCCTGGTTTTGATCTTTTGAGACATCAATATCTTCAAAGGGTATCTTTTTATCTTTTAAATAATCTTTTGCCATGTGACAATAAGGACAGGTTGGGGTTGAAAAGACTTTCACTGTTTTCATATGATTTTTTGGTAATTATTAATTAATGAACTGATAACTTTCTTTTGCTTTTTTAAAGATTCAATCCAAGTGGCTAAATAAATCTTTCCTTTTTGTGTGATTGTATAACTATAACGTTTGGGCCCAATTTTACTCTTCATGCTTTCTCTGGAAATATATCCATGTTTTTGCATACGGGAAAAACAACGATATAGGTTTCCTATATTCACCTCACAGATACAATCATTTTTTAGCGCTTTTTTTATTTCATACCCGTAACTCGATTTTTTTAATAATAAATATAAGATTCCGGGTTCAAAAAAGTTTTCTACTACTACTTGTGAACAATTTGTTCTCATATATTTAATCTATTTGACTATATGTAAGTTTAATATAGCATACTATGTTTGTCAAGAGAAATAATCTAGCGATTCCACATCATCCCGCGATCTTGCCCTTTACCCCGTCCTTCCATCATGCCGGGACCAAGCGTTGAAGGGTTTGATTCGTCAAATACTCGAACACCTATTGCTATGAAAACATCGCCATCCCAAAATCCCACTGATCGTATTTGATTACCCTCCTTTGGTTGACCAAATGGAAAGTGGGTTTTTGAATTAAAAGAAACAGTCTTATTCTCATTGTTTTCATCTTTAATTGTGAAAGAGTTTGTATTTACTTGTATTACTGAACCAGATACAGCATTACTATTATTCATCATACCCATTCGAAACCTTCTCCCCTCTTGTTGATAAATCCTCTGTCCCAATGGTTGCTTAATGGAAATCCAACCCAACAAAATTATTCCAACTAAAATAAAAAGAAGAATAATTAAAAATGGTTTTTTATAAGAAAAGTCAAACTTTCTAAATATTATGATTAAAAATAAGAATAATAATGTAAATACAACTCCTAAGATATAAGGAAAGGATTGAATAAAAGAGAATAAACCATATTTGCCATATCCACCAAATAACAGATCATTATTACTATTCATCCAAAAAAGAATGAATCCGGCAAGAAAAATAAGTAAACTAAAAATTATTACAATCCCTCCATCTAATCCTAATTTCTCTGTCCATATTGACAATTGAGATTTCATAGTAATTTCTCCTTTTTTTATTTTATTTGTGATTTTGTCAACGATTGTTTTTTTCATAACATATTTTTTTAATTCGTAATCGACCTCGATGAATTAATACTCCAACATTTCGAACCGGAATACGTAAAATATCACTTATTTCTTCGTAAGTCTTTTCTTCATAATAAAAAAGTACAAGCGGTTCTTTATATTTTATATCTAATTTTTCAATACAATTTTTTAATTTCTTCTTCATTTGTTCATCATCGATTTTTTCTTCAACTTCATCTCTGCTTCCAACATCAAACCAATCTGGTAATGATACAAACTTCTGAATGAAACTGCTTCCAATGAGATTTATGCTTTCATTATGCGCGATCCGGTATATCCAACTTGAAAAATTTAGCTCTTTATTAAAGGTTGGTAAATTTTTATATGTTTTTATAAAAACGTTTTGTAAAAGATCATCAACTTCATTTTTCCGGTTAGTGATTCTTAGAATATATCGTCTAAGTTTCGTCTCATACCTCTTAATTAAATAATAAAATAGCTCTTTCTTCCCAGATAAAATTTTTGTAACTAAACTTTCATCGGTTATTTCATCAAATGACTGCATATTATTAATACAACTGCTTTTTATATTTATTACAACAATACCTCCCCTATTATACCATTACAAAATTGAGGAGGTATTATTAACTGCTCACTTACACATTCCCATTCCTTGTCCTCGACCGGATCCGTTTTGAAGTCCTAAACCCAGTTCGGTTCTGATTTTATTTGCTTCTGCGGTTTTTCCTTCTAAGGCCAGTTTATGGGCTTGAGCAAATTTCGAAAAGTTATCTTTGTTAACAACTTGAGTTACTCTTCCTTTGCCCTGCATTAAGTTTTTCCATGCATTGTAGTCGTTTTTTTCAAAGGCTTTTGTCATTGCTTCATGCCTTTCAGCTGTATAATTGGGACCCTTAACATTTGGATCACCTTTATAAGCCTGAACTGCATTTTGACTAAGGATCATTCCTCCTAATACTAAAGTTGTTATTCCAATTAAAATTGATTTTTTGTTCATATGTATTTTTCCTCCTTTCATACTAAGTAATACAAATAAAAAAGAAGAATATTACAAGATTTATGAAATAAGAAATATGAGGTGAATTTATTCCTTACAACAATCAATTGCTTTTTGGACTACCTGTCCAAGTCTAGCTAAGAGGCTTACTTTCTCTTTTAATTGCGGTTTTTTCTCTTCGTTGATAAAATCAATGTCTTTTGTCTCTGACTGTTTTACATCTTTAGTTTGTACCAATCCTAAGTTCAATCCCCAGAATAAACTATAAAGTTGATATGACTTTTGAAAAAAATCAGAAGCACCGTTTTTATCCCCTTTGGTTAAAGACTTAGTTCCCACTTCCATAAATCTCATCGAAGCCGCCAAAAGATGTTTACTGATGCACCAAACTTCACCTTCATAATCTTTAATTATTCGTTTTAAAGCACTTTTTCTCATTTCCCGAACTTCATTTAACAGATCAAGGTATTTTTCATCTTTTGTTTTGCTGTAAGTGAA
The DNA here is from genome assembly GCA_002789465.1 of Candidatus Roizmanbacteria bacterium CG_4_9_14_0_8_um_filter_34_12. Classification (GTDB taxonomy): domain Bacteria; phylum Patescibacteriota; class Microgenomatia; order UBA1406; family GWC2-37-13; genus UM-FILTER-34-12. Next base: position 3,781 of record PFTH01000160.1, read on the forward strand.
AAAGAAATGCTCCTCCATTGAGATTAAATTCATAATGGCAATTGAAAGGTCTTCATCAGAAGACAGGTCAAGCTTTTCTCCTTTTTCCATTGCTTTGACTTTTTCCATAAAACGTTTTATGTCATCAGAATTTTGTTGCTTCATAAGTATTAATTTTAACTGGTAATAATATAAAAAATTAAACTGCTAATGGCTAATAATAAAACCGGTATGATCACTTTTTGAAAATAAATATATACTTTTCCTTTGTTTGTTGTCCGAAGCCATTTATCAATTGCAACTCCTAAAAGAAAAATAACTGATCCAGTTATAATACCTAAAATAACTTTATCCATTCCCCACAAAGTATTATTAACAATTCTAATCATGTGCGACCAATAAAGCGGTGGGATAACGAATATCACCATTAGTAAAATCGAGAGCACTTCAGGATATAAAACTTTCCAACCTTTTTTTCTGATCCAATCGGCCATCCATAATCCACTTGAAAGAATCAAGCCACCTATCCAAATACCGGTAACAGAGTCATCAATTCCAATCCAACGGGAAAAACCTAACCCCGCTCCGACTGCGATGGTGCAAACCGGACAGACAGCATGAACACTATTTGAACTTGCAAAAAAAATAATAAAATTTATCAATAAGCTTAATAAGTACAACATTCTTCCTCCTTTGGTTCAGTTGTCTTGACTTTATTTGTTTGCTCAAGTTCAAGACTAAAGTAATTTATAATTTCGTTTTTACCGACAAAACATTTCCCTTTGGCATAAAGAAAGGGTACACCAATATTGTCTGTTGACAAACCGCATTTTTGCGTAGCTATTGTCAAATTCTGGGCATTTTCTTGATTATCATAAACCTCTTTTCTAATTATTTTTATAATTTCATCAATTCTATTTTCTTTCATCCACTCCTCAGTTTCCTTGCAATGAGGACAGGTATTTCCATAAAAAAATACTATATCTGAGTATGTAAATGGAGTTTGGGTTATTTTGGTAACCTCGACATTTTTACTTTTGTTTTTACTTGCAATTACAATAAACAAAAGGATACTTATTATTGCTAAACTGAAAACAATCGTAATTATTTTTGTTTTATCCATATTAAAAAAGGTGAATTATATAACTAAGCAGATATTGTAAATAATAAATTCCAACAATAATAAATGTTGACGCAACAATAAAACGGGTAATTTTTTCAATTTTAGAAACCACTGTAAATGCTTTGCTCATTTTTTTAATACTAAAGGCTATAAGAAATGAGAAAAAAATAACGGGAAGTCCTGTTCCCAAAGCAAAAAAAGGAGGTAATAACAAAGCCTCTTTTGATTTTAAAATTAAAGGAATAAGCAATCCAAAGAACAAAACACCGCTATAGGGACAAAACGCAAAAGCAAAAAGTATCCCCAAAAGAAGAGCGCCTGAATAACCCTTTGTAGAAATCCACTCTTTTAATTTTTCAACCCGAGCATTATTTGTTTTTACGTTAAGCTTTATTACATCAAACATGATAAGACCAAGAATGATAAGTATTGGTCCAAGAACTCTGTCTCCCCATCCCTGAAAAAGCCGGGAAACTTTAAACGTTGATAAACCAAAAAAAATAAAAGTTGCAAGAAGAGTGTAACTGATTCCCCGACCAAGCGTATAAAACAAACCGTTTAATATTGTGGTCTTAGATTTTTTAATATCTTTTGAAATATAAGCAATTGCGGTTATATTAGTGGCCAGTGGACAAGGGCTAATTGATGTAAGTAGTCCAATTAAAAACGCTGAAAGAACGGGAATATTATAGTTTTCAATAGCGGTATATATCGTCTTAGTAAAATCCATTGTTATAATAGTGACCTTAACTGTGCTTCGAGATAACTAGTAAAAGTTGCCTCATCGGAAATATACTGCCATACTTTCATATTTTGGACGATGTTATTTTTCCCATCCTTAATGGCGTTAATATAAAGTGAAGACCCGCTTGCTTGATATAAATTTACTATTTTTTCATTTTCAGGAAGTTCAACATTTACGGATTTAAATATTATTTTTCCGTTTGCAATCTCTGGTGCAAAATGTTCCGTAACTGTTTTTTCTGATAACTTTCCAAGAGTTGTACAAGAATAACATCGTTGTGTCGCATGAAAATTTACCACTTCAATCTTATCTGCTTTTTTTATATTTGGTATTTCTGCCTCTTGCGCAGCGTCGACTGTTTGCGTTGTTGAATCTCCTTTAACAACAGAGTTTTTTTCTGGAAGATACACGTTTATGACAAGTCCAACAAGAATTATAAGCACAATCCCAAACAAAACATTTTTCACATTTAGTTTCATATTTAAAATTTTCAAATTTATAAAATAATATTAAATAAATATCCCATTATCATAATTCCAATTAAAGTAATTCCAAAAAAAGCTGCTAGTAGTTGCCGTTTCATTACTTTTTTTAATATCATTGACTCAGGAATTGAAACTGTGACAATGGCAGTCATAAAAGCAAGAGCTGTCCCAAGCGGAACTCCTTTTTGCACGAGTGCTTCCATAACCGGAATAACGCTAACCGAATTTGCATACAATGGTGCACCAAGAAGTGTTGCGAGTGGAATTGTCCACCAAGTTTTCATGGAAAGATATTTTTCAACCAGTCTGGCTGGAACAAATCCGTGAATTAAAGCACCTATACTTACCCCCAATACTACATACGGAAAAATGGTTTTAGTGATATTCATCCCATCATCCCAAAAATATTTCAAAAGTTCTTTAAGAGGAACTGTAACTCCACCATGCTCTTGTTCGACTTGTTTACGTGACTTAAATTTCAAAAGTTCCGGCTTTACATATTTTTCCAACTCTAATTTTTGAATGATAAATCCTCCAACCATGGCAATCAATATTCCCACGACGTTATAAATAATGGTCACTTTCATTCCAAACATGGCTGGAAAAAGATATAGAGATGACTCATTAACTAAGGGAGAAGCAATTAAAAAAGCAAAGGTAACTCCAAGCGGAATTCCTGCTCCAACAAAACCAATAAAAAGAGGAATTGATGAGCAAGAACAAAAAGGAGTAACAACTCCAAGCAGTGCAGCAAACAAATAATCAAGCCCAAACCATCTTCGCTTGAGAAGTAGATCCCGAACTTTCTCCATGGGAAAGTAATAACGGGTAAAAGCCATGAAGTAATTGATGACGATAAGAAGCAATCCGATTTTTATCGTGTCATAGATAAAAAAATTAATCGCATCACCCCAATAAGAATGCGGGATTATACGAAACCATTGATAAGTAACTAAATCAGCAAACAGTTGAATAGGTTTAAAAATATCCATATATTATTTTCCCTTGATTAAACTTTTTATCTTTTCAATGTCCGGAGTAAATCCTGTCAAAACAACTTTATCATCAACTACAAGAGCCGGACTACTCATCACACCCTTTTCAATTAATGCTTGCATTCCTTCAGATCCACTTAAATACTCTACTTTTTCCTTTAAACCCATTTCACTTACCGCTTTCTGAACAATCTCATATAAC
>PFTH01000122.1 GCA_002789465.1 Candidatus Roizmanbacteria bacterium CG_4_9_14_0_8_um_filter_34_12
AGTATGTATCATAGACATTACTACAACAATGTATTTTCTGAATCCATTTTATTGTAAAAATAACACAATTTCTTTCATTAGAATTTAAGACTTTCTTATCCTTGAAAAAATAATTAATATGCTTTGAATATATACTTAACAACATACGTAGAACTTGCATATACTGAATTTAATTATAAATTAATAGCCCCAAGCATATATGCCTAAACAAAAAAAGGTACTTATAAGCCTTCTTTTGATCGGAGTTGTGGCAGCTGCAGCCATTGACGGAACCATCGCTTTCTTTTTTGCGCGACGGACAACCACAGCCAATAGGTTCACGGCTGGAACACTTGACTTAAATGTCAGCTCCAATGGCCAAGCGCTGGAACCCTTTGTTATTGACAATATGGGTGAAAACGGCAATATCAGCGGCACCAAAACCTGGGTTGTGAAAAATACCGGCACATTGCCCGGTCGGGTTTTTGTCCGTCTGCAAAATGTCGCCAACCAAGAAAATGGTTGCAACGACCAAGAAACTAATGCCGAGCCAGCTTGCGCAGCCGATACTGAAGGTGAACTGGGTGGCGTCATCATCGCCAAAGTCGCCTGGGATGGGACAGATAGAGTGCAATCCACTCTTGCAACAGCCGATCAATCAACTATCGGACTTGCATGGAACGCCCTTCCAGAGATTGATTTGGCTCCAGGTGAGGAAAAGAACCTCACAATTCACTGGGCCACAGACGAAAACGGCTACGGCAATGAGGTGCAAAGCGATTCTTTGAGCTTTGACCTTGACGTCCGTTTGGTTCAGCTGATTAGTGGGCCAACCCCAACTAATCAATAAGCTGAATTTTATAGAGTAATAAATAATGGAGGGAGTGTCTAAACGGCGCTCCCTCCTGATAAATTACATTGTTAAATTGCCACATGGTTATATTGCTAAATAGCTCCCTCATTTTATTTAACCGTTTAACAATTTAACAATTTAACAATTTATTACATGCACTCCCCTATCAAATTCGTCTTCGAACTAATTTCCTGGCTTTTTATCGGTGCAATTGCTCTTCTTGTGGTTTTTACCATCGGTTCAAATACAAATATTTTGGGTGGATATAAATCCTTTATGGTACTTTCCGGTTCCATGGAACCTACCATTAATATTGGTGATATTGTCATTGCTCACAGGCAAATTAATTATTTTAAAAATGACACGATCACTTTTTATGGCCCGGAAAATCGTGTTGTTACTCACCGGATTGCTTTAATCAAAGAACAAGATGGAAACACAACAATTATAACCAAAGGAGATGCCAATCGCTCTATCGATAGTGACACCATCACACCCAACAAAATTATAGGTAAGGTAATTTTTATTATTCCCAAACTTGGTTTTGTGGTTTCATTTAGTCGCACAATTCCTGGTTTGATTCTTTTAATCTTAGTACCGGCTATCGCTTTAATTGCAAATGAATTGTTGAAGTTAAAAAATGCTTAAGGGCTCGTCCCCGACGTCACGTCGGGGTTACAGCCTTTTGTGCCGCATCTTCTCATGAAAAGTAACAATCATATTATTAATAAAGGCGGCCTTAGCACCAGATCACAAGTTGTATTTACGATTCTTCTTATTTTGGGATTATTTTTATTAAACACCAGCCATACTGACGCTGA
>PFTH01000019.1 GCA_002789465.1 Candidatus Roizmanbacteria bacterium CG_4_9_14_0_8_um_filter_34_12
ATCTGTGACAACAATAAATTTCCAAGGTTGTAGCCCAAGAGAAGATGGAGAAAGTCTCAGTGATTCAAGCAGTTGATCCAAATCTTTCTCCCCCACTATTTTTTTAGGATCAAATTTTTTTGTGGCATAGCGCCATAATAAATTATTAATTATCATATTTTGATTAATATATTAACAACTAATTATACAAATTGTTTATTAGTTTAGTTCGGGTAATTTTTCACAATTTTGACAAATATTGCATGGTCCGACTTTTACATTTTTCGCATGACAATGGACACAATTACCATCATGATAATCCCATTTTTCGTTAGAAGAAGCTTTTGTAATATCTGATGCTGATTGATAATTTAAAACCCCGTTATCAAGCAAATTTTTACCTCTTATTATTTCTTCAAAGTCAGATTCTTGCAAACTCACTGGGCAACTGCCGCCACCAACAACCATGGCAGGTTTTTGACTATAAAATAAAAGTGGGTCAAATGGATTTGTGATTAATACTTGTTGTGGGGAATGATCACTATAAATGCTTACTGGATTTAGTTGATGTAAGCCATTTTGCAAATCTTGTGCAAGATTGAAAATCGCGGTTCGGGTTTTTTCAGCCCGCATCAATGCAGCTTTCTGACTATAGATATCAACTCGATCATCAGATGCCACTAACATATCCTGCACGTAATCACTTATCCAAGTTTTAATTAATGGATGTTCGATTATATTTTTCTGAAATAAATTTGCGTTTTGAACTGAAATTTTGTCACTGACAAAATTAACCTGTTTTGAATTTGAAAGTTCTGCAATGTCTTGAGCAATTTCAAAATCACCGATTCCTGGTATTAATAGCGGGTATTGAAGAAACTTAAGTGGATCTTGCGTTATGCCAATACCACTTAAAGCATGTTTCGTTGATAAAAACTGCATAATTATATTACTTTGGTCAAGACCAGGATTCTCTTGCTCATAGCGATGCACTTTTACGTTAACTTTATTATCTTCACCTTTTTGAAAAACAAACATAAATCCATAATCTCCAAATCCTTTTTTACCAAATGAAGGAGGGGAAATCCAATATGCAACATTAACTGTATCTGTTAAAAAAGCCTCATCAATCAGCGAAAAACCAACAGCATCAGCCCATCCACGACTATTCATCCCTGATTTTTCCGCCAAATCCCAATATTCAGCTGCAGCTGGTCGAATCATACCGATTGCTTTCATTCCTTGGTCAGAGTCGAAATTATAATGATATTTTTGACGAGAAATCCTTCCAACAAACTCTTCTAAAAAATGTGTTTGTTGATGAAGAAGATATTCTTGTGCTTGTTGTGAAGTAAGCCCCTGTTTTAACTGTCTATTAAGAAAGGCTCTCTCTGTTTCAAGATGATAGTAGTTACTGATATCATTTACCCTATTCTCAATTTGCACCATAATCATCCCTGCTCGGGGTTTGTTTTCTGGTCGGTCTTCGGACTACGTCCCCAACGTAGTTCCGATTTTAATCGGAACGTAGTGGGGCTCTTACCGCTGCGGCACAGTGTGGGATTTACACCCAACTTCCCTATTATTAAATCTTCTTCAATAAGTAAATTGAAGGATTCACCAGAAAAAATATTAAACAGAAAAAGAATAACCCTTAAACTTAAAAAAATCAAGTAGAATATAATGTTTATGAAAAAAA
>PFTH01000167.1:0-581 GCA_002789465.1 Candidatus Roizmanbacteria bacterium CG_4_9_14_0_8_um_filter_34_12
TTTATCCTGAAGATATTCAATGAGCCTGTTTTTCAACTCAAACCCCCGGTGATCGGCACCGAAGAAAATGGTCATGAAAATAGTATAACAGAAAATTCAAATGTCAAAATACAAATAAACAAACCAAGCTCAAATAACAAAATCCAAAGATACAAAATAAACTTAAAGGTCAAAATCCAAAGATACAAATTAAGTTCAAATGTCAAAATCCAAAGATACAAAATAAGATCAAAGGTCAAAGTCCAAAGATACAAAATAAGATCAAAGGTCAAAGTCCAAAGATACAAATTAATTTGACATTTGAACTTTGAATTTTGGATTTAATTTGTAATTTGAGCTTTGGATTTTGGATTTGATTTGTTATTTGAAATTTGAATTTTAGATTTACTTAATCTTATATTATTCCCACCGCCTCCTTAATATTATTAAATCCATCTTTTTCCAATAGTTTTAGCAGTTCTGAATTAATTTGCGCAATCAGTTGAGGACCTTGGAAAATCATGCCGGTAATTAACTGCACTAGTGATGCACCGAGTTTAATTTTATAATAAGCATCTTCTGCCGAAAAGACTCCACCACAG
>PFTH01000167.1:678-1719 GCA_002789465.1 Candidatus Roizmanbacteria bacterium CG_4_9_14_0_8_um_filter_34_12
CTGCAGCTTTGATTTCATCAGGGTTAAGGGTTGGATGCTTGCGATCTTTTTGCAAATTGCCGAAAATTACTCCTTGAATATTAAATTGAGAAATGATTTTTAACATTTGCAGTGTTTCTTGATTAGTTTTTTCAATCGGCATTTTCACAAAAATTGGTCTTTTGATTTGTAACTTTTCAATCTCAATTAGCAATTCTTTTAGGTTTTTTGCTGGATAAAAACTGATATTTCCAAAAAGATTTGGGCAACTGATATTCAGTTCATAGTATTGATGTTGCACTTTTGATTTTTCAAATTTAGTAAAGGTCTGAATAATGTCAGTAATGCTTTCTTTTTGAGTGACAAGTTTTTGTGAGTTGGTGCGGCCGATACTAACACCAATTGGAAGCGCAAAATTTAATCCTTCGAGTTTTTGGATCGTTTTATTGGTTCCGAGATTTTTATAGCCCTTGTTGACCAATAGTGATTGTGATTTCGGCAATCTTCCCAAACGAGGATAAGGATTGCCCTCATAAGGTAGATTAGTAATTGTTCCAACAGTTTGAAAACCAAACCCAATTGCATTAGAAATTTGTGTTAATTTGGCTTCATAGTCAAAACCCGCCGCCAAACCAACTGGATTATTAAAATTAATTCCTGCTAACGATTGTTTTAGTGATTGGTGATGAGTGATTAGGTATTGAGAAAGAGACTTGGTTATTAGCCGGGATTTTCCCAGCGTTTCGCCAAAACCAGTCATTGATTCATGGATAAATTCAGGATCAAAGAGAAATAATATTCGTTTAACAATTAGTTTGTAAATTATACCTATAAGAGAAAGTAAGGCTAGTTTAAAGCTGAAGATTACGATAATAAATAAAATAGTACTAATAACAGCGGAGGTAGTGCAGTACAAACATAAGCTTTTAATAATAAATAATTGCAGAAACATAAAATATAATGATGCAATAAATCCAATTTTGGTTTGGATAATTAACCAATATTGAAAGAAGCGCTTTTGAGATATAAAAGCAAGAATAATTATAATAATCAAAACCGAAT
>PFTH01000167.1:1728-2135 GCA_002789465.1 Candidatus Roizmanbacteria bacterium CG_4_9_14_0_8_um_filter_34_12
AAAACCGAATAGTTTATTAATCCTAAAACAGCCAGAGGAATTCCAAACATGGTTGAATACGAGCTTTGTAATACTTTTCCGCAGTCCACAAAAAGCGGTATTTGGTGACAGACGAGGATAATTTTTTTGTAGTGAACCAAAGTCAAATAACGCGCGTCAAAAAAACCTGTGATCACAAGACCAAGTGTTGATAAAAAAGTTAATAAATTCATTGTAGAATTATAACATTAAAATAAAGCTCAAAATTCAAAATCCAAATGTCAAATCAAATTCAAATGTTAAAATCCAAAGAGTCAAAAGAATTTGATCTTTGAACTTTGGATTTTATTTGTAATTTGAGCTTTGAAATTTGAATTTAACTGAATAATTTAATATTATGTTCGATACTCATTGTCACTTAAATTTCA
>PFTH01000074.1 GCA_002789465.1 Candidatus Roizmanbacteria bacterium CG_4_9_14_0_8_um_filter_34_12
TAATGAGTTTAAGCGTTTAACGAACTTATTATTATTTTGCCTTTTAGGCTAATATCATACCACCACCTCTGGTGGTGGTAATTGATTAAAGAAAGCAACTATAAAGGATATCGACGAAATTGTAAAAATTATAGACTTTGTTTTAAGTAATGATTTTTCTGCTTATAAAGACAAAACGATTCTTGCCTATCGAAAAAATGTTTATACTAAAAAATATTTTCAAGAATTTCTTACTGATAAGAAAAATGTTGCTTTTGGAGCATATCATCAAAATAAATTAATTGGTTATATTGGGTTAAAACCTGAGCTTGGAGGTGTAATATTTATTGATTGGCTTGTGGTTAATAAAGATTATCGTAATTTGGGAATTGGTACAAAATTACTTCAATGTTGTGAAAAATGGGCATTAGAAAATAAGTTCCATTATCTTTTTCTTGGAACAATAATGGAACGAAAAGTTGAGTTTTATAAAAAGCATGGTTTTCGTATTCTAGGCACACATGAAAACGGATGGTTTGGAGAAAATGATATTGTAATGTCCAAGAATTTGCGCGATAAACCGTTTGAAGAAATCTTCGAAATAAAAAATTAATCCATTTTAGTTAATTAATTAACTAAAGTAAAAACTTACAATTACTTCCACGCGTCGCAGACGATTTTGAATGGGCAAAAGTCACAGTGGCGACCGGGTTGAGCAGGATATTGTTGCTGATTAATTTCTCCTGCAGTTTTAATAAGAGTATTCTTTATTAAAACAACATCGGTGTTTGTTTTTTTTATACTAATCTTTTCGTTGTTCTGCAAATAAACGTATGAGAATGTAACTTGAGATAATTTTTTATTTAAAAATTGTTTATCGGTTACCGCCAGTGCGTAAACTGATAGTTGCAAATCTTTTTCTAAGTCCTTAGGGGATGGTTGTTTACCGGTTTTATAGTCAATTATTTCCAGATTCCCCTTAGTATCAGTGTCAATGCGATCAATTTTACCGCTAACGTAGAGTTGCTGATTTATTTTTAGTTTAAAAAATTGTTCCAAACCAATAATTTTATTTTTCGGCGGATGGAATTTATGAAAATAACTTTCTAATATTTTTTTACCTTCACTCTTTACACGGTTTTGATGAGCTTGAGAGTTAAAGCCGATTGGTATCCAGTTATCTCGATATATTTCCAATAATTTTTTAAATTTTACAGACCGATTATTCAAATATTCTTTATAAAAATTTTGGAGCGTATTGTGAATGGTCTGTCCGAAACTCGCACTCGAATTGGTTTGATTTGGTAGGTTTAGTTGATATCGATAAAAGTAGCGTAAAGGACAAGTTTGATATGTATCAAGATGAGAAAAAGATAATCTTTGTTGTTTAGATGTATGTGGAAGGCTGAGAGAAATTAAAGGTTTGTTAATTGCAAAGTCATATAAAACTTTTTTACCTTGTGCGAGTTTAGTCATTTGTGGTACATGATTATTTCCGAAAGTTTCTTCAACAAACTGCGATATTTTTCGTGAACGTTTTCCATCACCATAGATTAAAGAAGAAGACAAAAATAATCTATTTTTCGCCCTGGTTATAGCAACGTAAAACAATCGTCTTTCTTCTAAAATATGAGGATTACCGGTTGGTAAAATTTCTTTGATTAATTCATCAGGGATAGGAATGGTTTCGTGGCGGTCATAGGTTGGAAAACGACCTTGACTTAAGTTAACTAAAAATACAGTTGGAAATTCTAAACCCTTGGCAGAATGAATCGTTAGTATATGAACTGCGTTTTTATCTGAAAAATCATCACTTGCAGCTTGTGGTGATTCACCGATTTCTAAACTTAAATTAAGATACTCAACTGTTTGGAAAATCGAAGGTTCTTTCTGTTGATTTTCTAAAGCCTTAATTTTCGTAAAAAACTTAGCTAGATTAGAAACAGTTGTTTCCGCTAATTTTGTATCCTTTTGACTTAACGTTTTAATAGTGCCGGTTTTATCAAGAAAATCATAAATAATTTGACTGGCAGGAAGATTACGTAGTTGTTTTAAATGTTCTTTTATTAAAGTGACTATTTTTAATAATTGTTTTTTGGTTTGACCTGATAAAAGTGGGATATATGGTTGGTAAATTTTATAGTTTTCGTCAAATACTGGTTCAAGTAAGTTTAAATAAATTTCACAAGCATTATATAAAGAAAGATTAGTTTTTCTAGCGAAACTTACCAAACGTGCAGTATCTTGCGGATTAGTATTGATTATTGACATAGTTAAAACACGGTAAAAAGAAGGAGTGTTTTCTAAATCAACAAGTGTCTGTAGATAAGCGATTAGATCTTTAATTGCAGGTTGTTTGAAAAGCGCTCCTGGACCGTGAAACTGATAGGGAATTCCATAGTGGGAAAGACTGCGTTGAAAAGGTTCGCTGTGATTATTGGCGCGAACTAAAATTGAAAAATCTGAAAAATTATTATTCTTACTCAACTTTTTAATTGTTTGTGCCACTGCTTCAGCTTCATCAGTATCGTTTTGAAAGAGTTTAAATTCCGGTGGTTGGATACCTCTTTTTGTTTTTGGATATGAAAATAACTCTTTACTAATTCCCAGTTGTGTTTCCAAAGTGTCAGGATTATTATGACGAACAAGACGATAGGCAGAGTCAAGGATTGATTGATGAGAACGATAATTAGTTATAAGACTTACTTGTTTTGCTTTAGGATAGTCTTTGATAAACGCAAGCAAATTTGAAACTGATGCGCCGCGAAATTTGTAAATTGCCTGTGAGTCATCGCCAACTACAGTAATTCTTGATTTTTTTGAGGGAGGACAAAGAAGTTTAATCAATTGATATTGTGCAATATTTGTATCCTGGAATTCATCTATCAATAGATACTTAAACTTTTGTTGATATATATGCAGTAAATTTTTTCGAGAACGAAATAACTGAAGTAATAACATAATCAAATCTGCAAAATCACAATATCCTTCTTTGGTTTTCAGTGTTTGAAAAATTTTATATGCATTAGCAAGTTCTTGATATTTATTTAAATCTTCAGGATTTAATGTTTTTTTCTTTTTTTGAACTTTTACCCAAATCAAATAATCAAGTGGAGTGATGTCCTCATCGCGTAGTCTAGAGAAATGTTGAAGTAATCCCTCAATAAATTTATCAGGATTGTTAAGAGGACGATAATAATGAAGTGGTAATAAATATAAATTTTTCCGTAAAAAGAGAATTGACTCGGCCTGTGATAATAATCTATACCCAGATGATAATCCAATATGATGAATTTCTTGACGCAAAATCTGGTCGGCAAAAGAATGAAACGTAGAAATCCAGGTTTGGAAACAACCATAGGGTAGTGCAATGTCAACCCGCTCTTCCATTTCCCGCGCCGCTTTTTCCGTGAATGTCAGAGCAACAATTTCTTCGGGTTTGGCAAGTTCTTTTTCAATTAAATATTTAATTTTTTCAACCAAGGTAAAAGTTTTTCCTGTTCCCGCCCCGGCAATGATTAAAAGAGGTCCTTGATGATATTCTATTGCTTGTTTTTGTTTGGAGTTGGGAAGATACGTTGACATGAGGTAATTATAAGGTAAAAGTAATAAGAATAATGAATAAAGAATTATAAATAATACAAAATTGAAAATTTTGTAATTCTTATAAGAATAAAAGACTGCTTTTATTTCTCAACTTTTTTTATCCGTAACATAAGGTAGAAAAAAAGCGTAGTGAGTAGAGTTTGGGAAATTAAAAGATAGATAAAGTTAAAACGGAAAACTGTCATTAAAATAAAAGTCAGCATAATCGGTGTGGTGGATGCGTGATAGGCAATATGATACAAACTATTCCTTTGCCAGTGATGTTTTTGTTTTAGATTACAAATAAAAAGATAAATTGTAATTAGAATAGTTATCAAAATAAACTGTTGGAACAAAAGCCAAGCGGGTAAAAAAACGATAAAGTAAATTAAAGCTAATTGATAAACAGAAACCAAGCTCCTATATATAATAGGTATATTATTAATAATTGTTTTATGGTCGATTTGTAAAGAGGCGCTTGGCAATGGAAAAATAAAAGGTTTTTGTTGTTGCCACTTATTACTGACGACGATATTCGTTGCGGATAAAAGAATAACAGAGTTATATTCTAAAATTTTTTTAGTTTCAGCTGTTTCATCAACCACAACTAAGGGTTGGAAACGTTTTTGGTTTAGACGAAAAAAATACGGTTTGTAATAATTAGTTGAAAGAAAACCCCGATCAATTTTGATAACTAACTCTTCAGGAAAAATAGAAAGTGCAGAAATAACTTGATTTTTTAAAATCCTAAACTTACTTGGACGAAAATGCCAAAGATTAATCAATCCGCCCAATATTTGCAATATTATAGCTAAGACAAGTAGATAGTTTAAGGTTAAAGACCAATGAGAGTGAAAAAGATGATTATAAAAGTCGTGTTTGAGGGTAGCGCTTTGTATAAATGTTTGTAAAAATCGCTTGACTTTGTTCATTGATATCTTTATCATAAAAAACATTGGTAATAAATTCAACTCGCGTTATTTATCAAACTGCGGTTGCATTTTAATTTTGCGGCATCTATAATAATGCCAACTTATTTATTATCATTATTTATAAATTTATTTTAATAATATGGCACAAGCTGTCTTTTTGAGAAATAAACCGCATTTAAACATTGGAACAATCGGTCATGTTGATCATGGAAAAACCACTCTTACTTCCGCTATCCATTATGTTTTATCAAAAAAAGGATTAGCAAAATTTCTTAAATATGAAGAAATTGATAAAGCTCCAGAAGAAAAAGCACGTGGAGTGACTATTAATCTTCATCATTCTGAATATGAAACCGCAAAGCGTCACTATGCACATATCGATGCTCCAGGACACGCTGATTATATTAAAAACATGATTACCGGTGCTGCTCAAATGGATGGAGCAATTCTTGTAGTTTCTGCTCCGGACGGACCAATGCCTCAAACACGAGAACATATTTTACTTGCTCAACAAGTTAATGTTCCGGGAATTATAGTTTTCTTAAACAAATGTGATATGGTTCAAGATAAAGAAATCCTAGATTTAGTGGAAATGGAAGTTCGAGATCTGTTGACAAAGTATAAATTCCCAGGTGATAAGATTCCTGTTATTCGTGGATCAGCATTAAAAGCCCTATCTGATGATCCAGAAGGAATCAAGGCGATTGAAAAATTAATGAAAACAGTTGATGAATATTTTCCAGAACCGATTCGTCCACTTGACAAACCATTCTTAATGCCGGTTGAAGATGTTTTTACAATTTCCGGGAGAGGAACGGTTGCAACAGGTAGAGTTGAAAGAGGAGTAATCAAAACTGGAGAAGAGGTGGAGATCGTTGGTATTAAAAATACAAAAAAATCTGTCATTACCGGAGTTGAGATGTTTAGAAAGACCTTAGATGAGGCTCGAGCTGGTGATAACGTTGGATTATTACTTAGAGGAATTGAAAAAGATGACATTCAACGTGGACAAGTAATTGCAAAACCAGGCTCAATCACTCCACATACAGAGTTTGAAGCAGAAGTTTATATTTTAAAAAAAGAAGAGGGTGGTCGACACACACCATTTTTTAAGGGATATCGTCCACAGTTTTACATCAGAACAACAGATATCACAGGTGAACTTAATTTACCAGAAAAGGTAGAAATGGTGATGCCCGGAGATAATGTTAAGATCACTGGAAAATTAATTTATCCTGTTGCAATGGAAGCAGGATTAAAGTTTGCCATTCGTGAAGGTGGTCACACAGTTGGAGCTGGTGTGATTACGAAGATTATCAAATAACAAAATCAGAGATAATCTATCAGTAATTGAGCTCTTTTAAATTATGCCAAAGGGAAGAATTCGGATTAAACTTAAAGCGTATGATTATCGTTTAATTGATGAAACCTGCCAAAAATTGGTTGATACGGCAGTGCGTACTGGAGCATCGGTTATCGGTCCAGTTCCATTACCTGTTCATAAAGAGACATATATGGTTAATAAAGCATCATTTATCGATAAAAACGCTCGTGAACGCTTTGGCTTAAAAATACACAAACGTCTACTTGACATTGTTAACCCCACTAATCAAACAATTGATTCACTCATGCATTTAGAATTACCTGCCGGTGTTGAAGTGTTAGTCAAGATGTAAAAAATCTGGTTGACCGACAGTCTTTAATAATATATAATAGTTCCCGATGATAATTTTGTATCAACAAACTTATTATTGTTATTTTTAAAGCAGATTGGTTGAAATTGTCAGCCCCAATCTGGGGCTTTTTTATTTGATTAATTTCTATTTATGACAGGTTTTATTCTTGGACAAAAAAATAAACAGACACAAGCATATAATACGGCTGGTATTCGTATACCAGTAACATATATTAAAACCTCTCCTTGTTATTTAATTGCTATTCAAAAACCAGAAACACAACGTTATTTTGCTATTAAACTGGGTTTTGGATTAGCCAATCAAATTAAAAAATCAACTTTTGGAGAAGTTAAAAAGGCGGGGATAATGACCCCGCTTAATTTTTATAAAGAGTTTCGGTTAGAGAAACATCCAACAATTAAAGCAATCGAAGAGAATGGAAAAAGTGGAATATCAGTCGGAGATAAAAAAATGCTAATTGGAGATTTGATTGATGCTTCTATTTTTTTTAAACCCGGTGATAAGGTGCAAGTCAGTGCCATTGCTAAAGGTAAGGGGTTTCAAGGAGTAGTTACTCGTCATCATTTTAAAGGTGGTCCTCATACTCATGGACAGTCAGATCGCGAAAGAGCTCCTGGTTCAATTGGGCAAACTACTACGCCAGGACGGGTTTATAAAGGAAAACGTATGGCAGGGCGAATGGGAGGACAACGGGTAACAATAAAAAATTTAGTTATACATGAAGTTACAAAAGAAAGTATCGCCATTGCGGGTTTAATTCCGGGGAGTAAAAAAGCAAATGTCGAAATCATAAGTAAAACCTAATTATTAATAATAGTATGGAAACAAAAAGTAAATTAAAAAAATTGGAAAAAAATCTTACTAAAAAGAAAGTTGTTGATTCAAATGGTACTAACTTGAATATTTATAATAGTGAAGGTAAGCAAAGTGCTACGATTGAGTTGGATAAAAAATGGGCTAAGGTGAAAATTAATCCAAAGACTCTTGCTCAATATGTCCACATTTATTTAACTAACCAAAGGCAAGGAACGGTTTCAGCAAAAACTCGGGGTGACATTATTGGTTCGACTAAAAAAATATACAAACAAAAAGGAACAGGACGAGCACGGCATGGGAGTCGAAAAGCGCCAATTTTTGTTGGTGGCGGTGTTGTTGGAGGACCAAAACCAAGATTATTTTCTTCTCGTTTTAACAAACAACAGTTAACAATAACCATTCAGGCGGCACTCGCAACAAAATTAAAAAATAAAGAGGTGATTATTTTAGAAGATAGTGCATTAAAAATGCCTTTAAAAACAAAGTCATATGCACAAATGTTTAATCAAATTAATCCAAAACGCCAGGAATGTTTATTGCTCTTAACAGAAGATAATAATAACGCCCGTCAAGCATGTAATAATATTCCATATATAAAAATGGAAATTCTAAGAAATCTTAACCCATATATAATTTTAAGATATAAGTTAATAATAATGACAGTTAGTATGTTGACAGATTTAACAAAACAGCTTAAATAAATATGAAACTATCAGATGTGATTATAAAACCATTAATTACAGAAAAAGCTACTGGAAAAGCACAAATCGAAGTCTATACTTTTGTAATTCATAATCAAGCTGGAAAAGCTCAGATAAAAACAGTTTTAGAAAGTATATATAAAGTTAAGGTTAAATCAGTTAACATTACGAATCGTCATGGTAAAACAAGAAGAGTGGGAAAATACCGATTAGTTAAAACACTACCAAATAAAAAAATTGCATACGTTACACTGAAGTCGGGTCAAATTGATATTTTTCCAAAAGCATAACTTATGAAAAATCAACCGAAATACTCAACCAAAAAGCTAAAAAAAATTTTGAAAAAACACTCAGGTCGTAATGGTGATGGAATAATTACTGTTCGTCATCAAGGGGGGAGACAAAAACGGTTTTACCGAACAATAGATTTTGTTCGAAGCAAAAAAGATATAACTGCAAAAATAATTGCGAATGAATATGATCCAAATCGTAACGTTACAATTGACTTGGTTGAATACTTAGATAAAGAAAAGCGTTATATTCTTCACCCAGAAGGATTAAAGGTTGGTGATACAATCACAGCAAGTGTTTCTGCAGATATTAAAGTGGGAAATGCTTTGCCGTTAAAATTGATTCCAATTGGAACACAAATTCATAACATTGAATTATATGCAAATAGTGGTGGTCAGATGGTGCGTAGTGCTGGCGCATTTGCTTCAGTAGTGGCAAGAGAAGGTGGATTTGTTCATGTAAAGTTAATGTCTGGTGAAGTACGACGTTTTTTTGGAAATTGTTGGGCAACAATTGGTGTGGTTGGAAATAGTGAATATAAAGACGAAATTCTTGGTAAAGCAGGACGTAGTCGTTTGATGGGTATTCGGCCAACAGTACGAGGCACTGCTCAAAATCCTCGAAGTCATCCACATGGTGGTGGTGAAGGACGATCTGGTGAAGGAATGCATCCAAAAACTCCTTGGGGAAAGTCTGCGCGCGGAACTCGGACAAGAAACAAAAAAAGCCATAGTAACAAATTTATTATCAAACGTAGAAAATAATATGAACAATCAAACAATCATTAAAGACGTCCATGTTTCACCAAAAAAAATTAGATTTTTAATGGATTTTGTTAAAAAACTAAAACCAGTTGATGCAGTTGATCATTTAGCCTATATGTCACAACATAGTGCTCGAATTCTAAAGACTGCAATTCAAGCGGCCATCAGTAGCTCAGTATTGGCTTTAAAAACAGTACCTGATATGTTAAAATTTAGAGTTTTGATTATTGATCAAGGACATGTTTTAAAGCGATTTCGTGCAGGAGGACGGGGGACTGCAAAACCTATCAAACGAAGAATGGCACATATAAAAATAATCTTAGAGATTGATCAACCAAAAGAAAAGAAAATAGAAAATAGAAAAGAGAAAAAAGAAAAAGTGAATAAGAAAACAATTAAAGAAAATACAAAAACTGTAAAACCAAAACGAGATAATATTAAAAAACCAAAAAAAGTTACTAATAAAAAATTATAAAAATGGGTCAAAAAGTACATCCAAAAGGTTTACGATTGGGAATAATTTATAACTGGAATTCCCGTTGGTTTTTTTCGAACAAAAGGCAATATCGGGAAGCATTAATTGCAGATATTCAAATTCGAAAAAAGTTAATGACAAAATTTAGTTTTGCCGGTATTACTCAGGTTGATATTGAAAGAGCAATTAAAAAATTAACAGTGATTATATATTCGGCTAAACCAGGAATGATCATTGGTCGAGGAGGAAAAGGACTGGAAGAATTAAAAAACTATTTGTTGGTAGAAATGAAAATTTCACCAAAAAAAAACAAAGAGATGAAGATTGATTTAAAAATCGAACCATTAAAAAAACCTTTTTTAAATGCTTATTATGCAGCTCAAACAATTGCTGAAAAACTTATACGTCGTTTTCCTCATCGTTCAGTGATTCATAACACAATGAATCGTGTGATTGAAGCGGGAGGCAAGGGGGTTAAAATTCAACTGGGGGGCCGTATTGCAGGAGCGGAGATTTCACGTCGGGAAAAATATTTTCAAGGGACAATTCCCACCTCAACTATACGCGAAGACGTGGATTTTGCAATTTATCCGGCACTAACAAGATCAGGATATATAGGTGTTAAGGTATGGATCTGTAAGTGAATAATAAATTTATTAATAATTATTAATTTGAAATTTGTAATTTGAATTCAATTTAAAATTGATTAAAAATTTTAAATTTAAAATTATTAAATTTAAAGTGTTATAATGTTAGCCCCAAAAAGACAAAAATATCGGAAACAATTTAGAGGAATGTGGCGTCGTTTAGCAACGAAAGGAAACGATTTAAATTTCGCAGAGTATGGTTTAAAAACGATTACTAAAGGTTGGATAAAGGATCGAGAAATTGAATCTGTAAGAGTAATCTTGGCTAGGGCAACGCGCAAAGTTGGCAAATTTTGGATTCGTATTTTTCCCGATAAACCATTTACAAAAAAACCACCAGAAGTAACAATGGGCGCAGGAAAAGGAGATGTTGCATATTTTGTTGCATCAGTGGCACCAGGGCGGATATTATTTGAAATTGATGGTTTACAAGAGGCTGAAGCTCGAAGTGTATTCAAAAATTGCTCAGCTAAATTATCAGTGAGAACAAAGTTTATTACTAGAAGCTTATGAAAAAAAACGTTAAGGAGTTAATGAATAAAGAACTTAAAGTGCTAGAAAAAGAAAAGCAAGAATTAATTAAAGCTATTGCAGAAGTAAAAATAAATAATACTGTTAATAAATTCAAAGACACAAATACGATAGCTAAAAAACAAAAACAACTAGCAGTTTTATTAACAATCATTAATCAAAAAAAATCATTAAATAAAAATATATGAGTAATATTTTAACAGGAATCGTGACCTCAACTAAAATGGAAAATACAGTTGTGGTTAATGTAGTAAGGAAATATCGTCACTTGCGGTATCATAAGGTTATCACACGTCATAAACGTTGTCACGCTCATTATGAAAATATGTCAATCAAAGTTGGAGATCAAGTAAAAATTGAAGAATGTCGACCAATTGCCAAAACCGTTCGTCATCAAGTTATAGAACAATTAAAAACAAACGTATGATTCAACTTAGAACAGTATTAACAGTTGCGGATAATACTGGTGCAAAAACAGCCTACATGATTGGTATGGCTAAAAAAGGAAATAAAAAATTAGCTTATGTTGGGGACTCAATTAATGTTGTGGTAAAAGACGCAATTCCTTATGGTCAAGTAAAAAAGGGAGAAAAACTTTCCGCAGTTATTGTTCGCACACGTAAGGAAAAAAAAAGAGAAGATGGGAGTTATATTCGTTTCAGTGACAATGCTTGTGTTATTTTGTTTGATAAAGAAGTGAAAGATCCAAAAGGAACGAGAATTTTTGGACCGGTTGCAAAAGAAGTAAAAGAAAACGGATACAATAAAATTGCAAGTTTAGCAGAAGAAATTTATTGATAAAAACATGAAAATTAAAAAAAAGGATAAGGTAAGAGTAATGTCTGGAAAAGATAAAGGTCGGGAAGCTGTGGTTGAAAAGGTATATTCAAAAAGTCAAACTGCGATATTACCAGGAATTAATATTTATAAGAAGCATATAAAAAAGAATGAAAAGTTACCAAAAGGCGGAATTGTTGAGATTCCTCGACCGATTAGTGTTGCTAAATTAGGTTTGATTTGTCCAAAGTGTAATCAACCAACGCGTATTGGTTGGCAATTAAATAAAAATAAAAAAGTAAGAATTTGTAGGAAATGTAAGAGCCTGTTTGAAAACTGAATCTAATAATTAATATCAGTTTTCATTACAGGCGCTTATGAAGCTGTTTACTAAATTTTCAAACAGCTTCCAAGAACATAATTTAATAATATGGATACATTTAAAGATTATTATCAAAAGGAAGTGCAAAAAAAAATTAAGGATGCTTTAAAGCTGAATAATTATTTGGCAGTACCAAAGATTATTAAAGTTGTTCTAAATGTTGGCGCAGGTGAGGCTGTTACCAATAAAAATGTTTTAGAAAAAATTCAAGAACAAATGTCTTGGATCGCTGGACAAAAACCTGTAATTACTAAAGCACGACAGTCGATATCAGCCTTTAAGATTCGAAAAGGTTTATCAATTGGAGTCAAAGTGACGCTTCGTGGAAAAAAGATGTATGCATTTGTTGAAAAATTAGTTAAAATTATCATTCCTCGAATTCGAGATTTTCGAGGAATCAATGATCATAGCATTGATCAAAGTGGAAATTTGAACTTGGGTTTTACAGAGCAAACAATTTTTCCTGAAGTAGAATTTGATAAAGTTGATAGGTTACGGGGACTACAAGTAACTCTAGTAACCAACGCTGGTAGTTTTGATAGAGGTAGGTGTTTATTTGAAAAATTAGGAATACCTTTTAAAAAACAAGCTGTAAATCAGGAAAAAGCAATTTCTCAGAAAAAATAATATGGCAAAAACATCAAATGTTGTGAGATCACAAAAAAAACAAAAATATCAAGTGCGAAAACATAGTCGTTGTCCGCTTTGTGGGCGAGCTCGAGCATATATGAGACGCTTTGATTTATGCCGAATTTGTTTTCGCGAAAAAGCATTAACCGGTCAAATCCCCGGTGTTAGAAAAATTTCCTGGTAAAATACTATGTCAAGGTCAACTAAAAAAGGTCCCTATGTTGATGAAAAATTAATTGAAAAAGTTCGTCGTCAAAAAGTAAACGGAGAAAGAACAGCAATTAAAACTTGGAAAAGAGCATCTCAAATTCCACCGGATTTTGTTGGTCATAAATTTGGAATTCATAATGGAAAAAAGTTTATTGAGTTATTAGTTACGGAAGGTATGGTAGGTACGCGTTTAGGAGAATACGCACCAACAAGATCGTTTCGCGGTCATGGAAAAGTTACCAAACGTACCGCAGATAAAACATAAAAATATGTATACAATAGGAGATTTAATGATTCGATTAAAAAATGGTTATATGTCAAGGAAACCATCAGTTGAATGTTTATATTCTAATTTTAGTCTAGCTCTTCTTGACAAATTACGGCAACTGGAATACATTCAGTCATATTCTGTTGGTGATGACGCTAGAAAAACAATAACGGTTGAACTTCGATATAATGATGGACGACCTGCGATTACTGGTTTAAAGATTTTTTCAAAACCAGGTCAAAGGCGTTATACATCTGCCAAAAAACTTAGGCCGGTATTAAGTAATTTAGGACATGCGATTTTATCTTCTCCTCTTGGTCTTATTACAAATCATGAGGCAAGAAAAAAACATGTTGGGGGAGAGTTTTTATTTGAAATTTGGTAAAACAAAAATATGTCAAAAATAGGTCAAAAACCAATTAGTATTAGTGCTGGAGTAAATCTTCAAATAAATGAAGGTTTAATCAATGTCAAAGGTCCTAAGGGAGAATGGAATGGGATATTACCGCGGGTTCTAGAATTAAAAAATAAAGATAACCAATGGACTGTTAGTCGTAAAAATGAAAATAAAACTAGTAAATCTTTACATGGGTTATATCGAACTTTGATTAATAATGCGATAGTAGGGGTTGAGAAACCGTGGCAAAAACGACTCGAAGTGGTTGGTACGGGTTTTAATGTTAAGGTTCAGGGGAATGACATTGTTTTTAAAGTTGGATATAGTCATCCTGTTGTATTTAAGTCTGTTTCTGGTGTGACCTTGCAAGTTGAGGGGAATAATAAAGTAATTATTTCTGGAGCTGACAAACAATTGGTTGGACAGGTTGCTTTTCAGATAAAGTGTATAAGAAAACCAGATGTTTATAAGGGAAAGGGAATTCGTTATGAGGGGGAAGTATTAAGAATTAAGCCTGGAAAAAAGGCAAAGGCAGCTGGAGCAGCGGCATAAAAATATGAGAAAATCAATTGCTAGAAAAATCAAAGCAAAAAGACGCGTGAGTCCAAATGTCATTGGAACTGAGAAACGTCCACGTATAAATGTGTTTCGATCAAACTTGTATTTATTTGTCCAAGCAATTAATGATGACAAAAAACAAACATTAGTAGCATATTCAACACGACATGTTCAAAAAGAAAAAGAATATAAAAAAATTACAAAAACTAAACAAGCATTTGTTCTCGGAGAGCGTTTAGCAGAAAAATTATTGAATTTAAAAATTAATGAAGCGGTTTTTGATCGTAGTTGCTATATTTATAAAGGAAGAGTAAAGGCAGTCGCAGAAGGTTTACGTTTGGCAAAAATTAAAATTTAATTATATGAATAATACAGATACAACATCATTTTCGGAAAAACTTGAAGAAAGAGTCTTGTTGATTCGTCGTGTCTCTAAAAAAACCACTGGAGGCAATTATGTAACGTTTTCTGCATTAGTTGCAGTTGGTGACGGCAAGAATCGAGTTGGAATAGGCTTGGGACGGGGATTGGAAGTTCCCCAAGCAATTAATAAGGCGCTAAATTATGCAAAAAAACACTTACTAGTAATTCCAGTAACAAATAGTTCTTTACCACACCAGGTAAAGTTAAAGTTTAAAGCGGCATTAGTATTGTTAAAACCAGCTCCTCTAGGGACTGGTTTGAAGGTTGGAAGCGTTGCTCGAGTTATTTTAGATCTGGCCGGAATTCATAATGCCTCTGGAAAAATTATTGGTTCACGAAATCAAGTTGTGAATACATATGCAATTATTGAAGCATTAAAACTTTTAAGACCACGCAAACCCCGTAACTTAGAATTTACACCTGAGGTATCTCAGGGTCATTTCGTGAAGAATACCAATTTATCTAAGTTAAATAAAGGTTCCGTGGTTACGGGGTAAATAATCTATGGAAGTAACAAATTTATCAAGTCTACCAAAAATTATCGGCAAAAAAACTAAGCGTATTGGTCGTGGTTTAGGTAGTGGGCGAGGAGCCAAATCTGGACGTGGAACAACTAGACATCAAAAAGCAAGAGAAAATATTCCACTACATTTTGAAGGTGGACAGGGAAGAATGGTGAAGCGATTCCCATTGCTTCGGGGAAAAGGAAGGAATCAAGGGCGACAACATCCAATAGCAATTGACATTAAGCGATTAAACATTTTTGAAAATGGATCAACTGTTGATATTGATGCTTTAGTAAAAAGCGATATTATAAGAAAAGGAGAGGTGAAGCGTGGAGTAAAAATTGTTGGTAATGGTAAGTTAATAAAAAAATTGACAGTCAAATTACCAGTCAGTCAAGGAGGCTCTAAATTAATTAATGTAGCAGGAGGTACTTGTATTAAATTATGAAATACATTCTTGAAAAACTTAAGCTTTTATTAGAAGACCCTCAACTTAAACGTAAAACCATCATTAGTTTATTTTTGTTTTTATGTTTTCGTGTTTTTGCATTTTTACCAGTTCCTGCAATTGATTTAAATCGCCTACGCTTAATATTTTCTCAAAATCAGTTTTTATCGTTATTGGATATTTTTTCAGGAGGGACTTTAATAAATTTTTCAGTAATGGCATTAGGATTAAATCCTTACATTAATGCTTCAATTATGATTCAACTTCTTACAGTGCTTTTTCCTAAACTTGAACAATTAACAAAAGAAGGGGAATATGGTCGATATAAAATTAATCAATATACCCGTTTTATCACAGTTCCATTAACTATTCTTCAAGCAATAGGCATATATATGCTCTTACGGAATCAGAAAGTAATTGGAAATCTTATGCCGTTGGAATTTTTTTCATTCATCGTTACCATGGTTGCAGGGACTTTTATTTTAGTTTGGTTTGGGGAGTTAATTTCTGAATTTGGATTAGGAAATGGAATTTCACTTCTAATTTTTGTTGGAATTGTGGGAAGATTACCGGTAATTTTAGGGAGAACGGCTGTTTTGGTAAATCGCGAAGTAATTATTAATACAATAATTTTTTTACTTTTGGCAGTCTTAGTTATCGCAGCAGTTGTTTTCATTAATGAGGCAGTAAGAAAGATTCCGGTTTACTATGCAAAAAGAATTAAGGGTAATCGGATCTATCAAGGTGCTACAAATTTTCTTCCACTTAAATTGAATCAAGCAGGTGTTATTCCGATCATTTTTGCAGTTTCTTTTGTGCTGATGCCACAGATATTAGGTAATTCATTAGCCTCTGCAAAAAATACAACGATTGCTACAATTGCAAAATTCTTAGCTCAAGCATTCAATCCTTCAGGCTTTGTTTATAATGGATTGTATTTTGTTTTAGTAATTGGTTTTACTTTTTTTTATACTGTTATTGTTTTTAATCCTCAAAAAATCTCTGAAGAAATTCAAAAACATGGAGGTTTTATTCCAGGAATTAGACCAGGTATTGCAACAAAACAATATTTAGAAAAAGTGTTATATCGAATAACAAGCGTTGGGGCAGTTTTTTTAGGACTCATTGCAATTATGCCAGCGTTGATGTCGACGTTAACTAATATGAAGAATTTAGTAATTGGGGGAACCGGAATCTTAATTGTTGTTTCGGTAATTTTGGAAACGTTTAAAACAATAGAAGCGCAGTTAGTAATGAAAAATTACGATAAATTTACAAAGTAATAATTAATAATTAGATTTAAATAATAATATGGCTAAAAAAGGTGCAAGAATTTTATTTGGATTGATTTGCGAAGTATGTAAGAAACAGAACTATGTGAGTGAAAAAAATAAGATTACTACAACTAACGCAATAAAATTAATAAAGTATTGTAATAAATGTAAAAAAAGAACAACACATAAAGAAAATAAAAGGTTAGATTAAATATGAAAATTGTACTGATCGGAATTCAAGGTTCTGGCAAGTCAACGCAAGGGAATTTACTCTCAAAACAGCTTAATATTCCATATCTATCAACCGGACATATTTTTCGTGAAATCGCAAAAGAAAAAACACAACTAGGACGCTACGTCAAAGAAACAATTAATAGTGGGATATTAATTCCTGATGATAAAACGATTAAAATAGTTAACGAATACCTTAGTCGTAATGAATATAAAAAAGGATATATTCTTGATGGTTTTCCTCGTACGATGGAACAGGCACATGCTTTTCGCAATCATGTTGATAAAGTCATTTACTTACAGATTACAGATAAGGAGGCGTTATGGCGTATTGCTCATCGAGACGATATAGCTCGTGCAGACGAAACTCTACCCGCATTAAAAAAAAGAATTGAGTTATTCCATAAATTTACCAAACCAGTATTAGATTATTATCGTACAAAGGGAAAACTTGAAGATATTGACGCAACTCAATCAATTAAAGAAGTAAATGAAAGCATTTTAAAAACAATCGGTAAACAGCTAGTCAAAAATCAGATTATTAGTTGGGAACTAAAACAAAAAACAATTATCGCAATTGTTGGATTACCAGGATCTGGAAAAACCGTAGCAGCTGATTTCTTTCAAAAAAAGGGTTTAGTCGTAATTTCTTTTGGGAAAGCAATTAATGATTATATTGATCAAAAAAAACTAGAGCACTCAGAAAAAAATCATAAACAAGTGCGTGAAGGGCTGCGTTTAAAATATGGGAAAGAAGCTCTGGCAATTTTAAATGAAAAGAAAATTAGTCAGTTACTAAAAAAAGAAAAAATTTTAATCATTGACGGAATGCGTTCTTGGGAAGAGTACGAATATTTAATGAATAGGTTTCCTAGAGTTAGAATAGTGATTGTTGCGTTATTTGCTGACAAATTAACTAGGTATTATCGAATTTCACATCGTAAAGATCGTGCCCGTTTATTTGGAGCACAAAGAGACTTGGATGAATTATTTGGAACTAATATGGGGCCAACGATTGCATATGCTGATCATTTAGTAAAGAATAATTTTTCTATTGAAGATTTTTTTGATAAATTGGAGATAATCTACCGAACGATATATTTTTCATAACATATGATAAACATAAAAACTACGATTGAGATTGAAAAGATGAAAGAAGGAGGATTGCTATTGCAAAAAGCAATGAAAGATTTATTACCATTTGTTAGAGTAGGTGTAACAACAAAAGAGATAGATCAAAAAGCTGAGCAGTTAATTCGAAGTTTAGGGGCACTTCCATCATTTAACACAGTAAAAGGTTATAAATGGACGACGTGTTTACCGATAAATGAACAAATTGTTCACACAAAACCATCACAACGTGTTTTAAATGACGGAGACGTTTTAACAATTGATATTGGTTGTTTATATAAAGGTTATCATACTGATTATGCGACTAGTTTTATCGTTGGCCAACCAAAATCAGTCAAAGATCAAGAGTTTCTTCAACAAGGAAGGGAAACGCTTAATTTAGCGATTAAGGCATTAAAAAATGGGAGTCGTTTAGGAGAAGTTTCAAAAATAATTTCGGATAATCTTAATAAATATAAATTAAGTGTAGTTAAAGAATTAACTGGCCATGGAATTGGGAGACAATTACACGAAGATCCATTTATTCCCGGATGGTGTGATAAACCAATTGAAGAAACGATTATTGTTCGACCTGGCTTAGTGGTTGCGATTGAAGTAATTTATGCACATGGAAATGGAAAGATGAAATATGAAGAGGATAACTGGTCAATTGCGACGGCCGATCATAGTCTTTCAGCCTGTTTTGAACACACTGTGGCTGTTTATGAAAATAGCGCTTTGATTTTAACATAATTACTGGTAAAATAGGAGTTTCATGAAAACAAATGTGATTTTGGTTGAGGGTGAGGTGATTGAGAACTTGCCTAATACCTTATTCAAAGTCAAGCTGGCAAATTCGGAAAAGGTTATATTGACCTATTTATCTGGAAAAATGAGAAAAAATTATATTAAGATTTTACCAGGTGACCAAGTTCAAATAGAACTAACCCCTTACGATCTTAATCGGGGTAGAATTATTTATCGAAGATAACTATGAAAGTACAAGCATCAGTAAAAAAAATTTGCGCAAAATGTAAAATTGTTAAACGTAAAGGTAACTTATATATTATTTGTCCAAATCCTAAACATAAGCAGCGACAGGGATGAATAGAATTTAGAGTTTAGAATTCAGAATTTAGAATCATAAAATAAATATGGTGAGAATATTGGGAATTACATTACCGGATGAAAGACGAATTGATTATGCTCTAACCCTCATTTACGGGATCGGTTGGAGTAACGGAAAAAAAATATTGCAGCAAGCAAGTGTAAAAGCTGAAACCAGAGTAAAAGCCTTAACAGAGGAAGAAATTAAAAAACTGACCAATATAATTGATAAAAATTACAAAACTGAGGGAGATTTGCGTGAGATAATAAACGAGAATATTAAGCGACTTAAAGAAATAGGATGTTACAAAGGAACAAGGCATATTAAAGGTTTACCAGTACATGGACAACGGACTAAAAGTAACGCTCGTACAAAACGTGGTAAGAGAAAGACAGTGGGAGCATTAAAGAAAGAAGTTTGGGCAAAGCTTGATCAAAATAAAACAGGAGCTGAAGCACCACCGACAAAAACTAAATAATTTTTTCTAATGATAATATGAAAAAAAGTAAAAATAAAAGAATAATAAAAAATGGAAGAATTTATGTGGTTGCAACGTTTAATAATACACTTATAACTATTACAGATGAAAAAGGAAAACCAATCGTTGTTAGTTCAGCAGGAATGTATGGATTTTCAGGAACGAGAAAGTCAACGCCACATGCGGCTACAGTTGTTACAGAAACTGGATTAAAAAAGGCAATTGCAGAAAATGGCTTACAAGTTGTTGATGTTTTTGTCAAAGGGATTGGTCCAGGTCGTGAGGCTTCATTGCGTGCGATTAAAGCAGCCGAAGTTGAAGTTAATCGTTTGATTGATATAACGCCAATTCCACACAACGGAGTTAGACCACCAAAGGTTAGACGAGTATAAATAGAATTTAGAATTAACAAAATTATGAGATACACGGGTCCAAAAAATCGAATTTCCAGACGCGAAGGTATTGATCTTGGATTGAAAACTCCAGGTTCAAAAGCCCAAGCATCATTGTTGAAAAAAATAAATATCTTACCTGGGCAACACGGAACAAAAGGTCGAAGAAAAGTCTCTGACCATGGAAAGCAACTACGAGAAAAACAAAAATTACGATTTTATTTTGGGCTTACCGAGAGTCAAATGAAAAATTATTTTAAGAAAGCTGTGCGGAAAACAGGGAACACGGGTTTATTTTTATGTCAAGCGTTAGAAAAAAGATTAGACAATATTGTTTATCGACTCGGAATGACACCAACTCGAGCATCTGCTCGACAATTGGTTACGCATCATCATATTAAGGTTAATGGCAAATCCGTTGGTTCACCATCATATGTTGTTAAGATTGGTGATCAAATTGAATTTGCAAAAAATTCAACTACCAAAATTCCAGCGATTGAAAAAGCCGTGGGTAATAAAGATTTGATTTTACCAACATGGTTGTTACGTAAAGGAGCAGTTGGAAAGTTAAATGGGGAAACAACCAGTGAATTAATTGAAAATCAATTTAATTTACGTTTAGTGATCGAATTTTATTCGCGTTAGAGCATGTTTATTCCGACGTAACGTTGGGATTATTACATGCTCTTATGAAGTTGTTGTTATAATTTTTAAACAGCTTCTTAATTTATTAATTATATATTTTTATGTTAAAACCTGAATTTCGTACTAAAAAAAGCCAAAACGGCAATGTATCACAATTTGTAATTGGACCCTTACTTCCAAGTTTTGGTCAAACATTTGGAAATGCACTTCGCCGAACTTTATTATCATCAATAAAAGGTTCATCTGTAAGTTATGTAAAAATTAGTGGCGTTTCTCATCTTTTTACAACGATTAAAGGAATAAAAGAATCTGTTCTAGATTTGGTATTAAATCTTAAACAGCTGCGTTTTGAAGTTCCGGCAGATGGTAGTTATGAAGTGAGTATCGATTTAAAAGGTGCACAGATAATTAAGGGAAAAAATTTTAAAGGAGATCTATCTGTTGTTAACCCAGATATTTATATTGGAGAAATTACTGACGATAAAGGTAAGTTAGAAATTAGCTTATTGATTGAAACTGGCTACGGGTATATACCATCCGAAGAAAAAACTCCAAAAGCAGATTATATTGCAGTTGACTCTTTTTTTTCACCGATAAAAAATGTAAATTTTAAAGTTGAGGAAGCACGAGTGGGTAAGAAAAGTAATTATGATCGCCTGATTTTGAGTGTTGAAACTGATGGAAGCGTTACAGCAGAAAAAGCAATAAAAGACGCAGCTTCGATTTTATCAGCACAATTTGCACATTTATTATCAGGAGCTGATGATGTTCAAGAAGTTGACCTTGTTAAACAACAGGCAAAAGATAAAGAAGCGGTTGACAAAAAACTATATGAAATTATTATTGACGAATTAAATCTACCCTCCCGTGTTGTTAATGCTTTACTAAGAGAAAACATTGAGACTGTGGCTGACTTAGTAAAAACCGGACGAGAAAAACTAATTGGATTAAAGGGTTTAGGAAAAAAATCAATCATATTAATTGATGAAGAGTTAAGGAAAATTGGAGTTGAATTCACAAACGTACAAACTGTTTAGTAATTGAAAAGAACTTAATAAAAAATGAGAAAACCGAAATTCAAATTTGGACATGACGCAAATCGTTCTTTAATGAAGAAATCAGTATATAACTTTTTTCATTATGGAAAGATTACAACAACAAACGCAAAAGTTAAGCAGTTAAAACGTTTAATTGAAAAAGTCGTTGAAAAAACAAAAGTCGAAAACGAAGCAAATAAGAACATTTTATTGCGGTATTTTCACTCCGAAAAATTAGTTAAAAAAGTATATCAACAGGTGGGAAAAGTATTTCAAAAACGTCAGGGTGGTTATGTGTCTATAAATAAACTTAATGAACGAATTTCTGATGGAGTGCAGATGGTTAGAATGCAGTGGGTTGAACCAATTGTTATTGACTTTAATGACGAAGTTAAAGCTGTCAAAATCGCGAAAAAAACAGAAACGGAAAAGGTTAAAAAGATAGAGAAAAAATAATATTATGGTTAACTTAACTAAAACAACTAAATCAATATCTGTAGATGAAATTAAACGAAACTGGCATTTGATTAATCTTGAGGGTAAGATTCTTGGAAGAGCAGTCTCAGAAATTGCCAGGTTGTTACAAGGCAAGCATAAAACAAATTATACTACGAATTTAGATATGGGAGATAATGTTGTGATAATAAATGCAGGAAAGGTTGTTATCACAGGAAAAAAAGCCAAGCAAAAACAGTATACGTTTTTTTCCGGATATCCGGGAGGATTGCGTCGAACTAATTATGAAAGACTTTTGAAAAGAAATCCTGATGCATTAATACGACATGCAGTGACCGGAATGTTACCAAAAAATAAATTAAGAAAGCGAAGATTAGCAAGATTATTCGTTTTTAATGATGCAAGTCATACATATTCAAATCAACTACTTAAAGAATATAAATTATTATAAATTATCAACTTATGGCAACCACAACTAAAAAAACTAAGGCACTGGAATATTATCAAGCAGTTGGTAGACGGAAAGAGTCTGTTGCTTCAGTGCGTTTATGTATTGTTGGAAAAGAGGGTTCGATCACAAAACAAGGTATTAAAATGAAAAAGGGAGAAATATATGTTGGTAAAAAATTAATTACAGAAGTATTTCCAAATTTAGTTGATCGCGCCCGTTATCTCCAACCCTTAAAAATGACAAACTGTGAAGATCGTTTTATCGTTACAATTAATGTTAGAGGTGGTGGGAAAAAAGGTCAAATTGAAGCCATTATTCATGCTTTTGCTCGTGCATTGGATAAGGTTGATAAAGTTGCTTATCATTCACTTTTGAAAAAGCAAAAAATGTTCACTCGCGATGCTCGTACTCGCGAACGTCGAAAAGTGGGAACTGGTGGCAAAGCCCGTCGTGTCAAACAATCTCCAAAGCGATAAGTTTCTTATGCTATAATTTAGCCATATGGTTGATCTTTCTGTCATTGTCGTCTCTTTCAATACTAAAGCTTTGACGAAACAGTGTTTAGAGTCGCTTTTAAAGAATCTTCGTAATTATTCATCAAACATAATCTACGAACTCATTGTTGTTGATAATGGTTCAGTTGATGGCTCGGTTGATTTGATAGAAAAACTTAAAATTAAAGATATTCATAATAATCTCAAAATTAAGTTTATTAAAAACAAGCACAATATTGGCTTTGGTAAAGCAAATAATCAAGCCCTAACTGTGGTATCTGGCAAATATGTTTTATTTTTAAATTCAGATGTAATTTGTCAAAATGTAAATTTCCCGGAATTACTGAGATATTTAGATCAAAATCAAAAAGTTGGAGCATTGACAGTTGATGTTCGTCTTGGAAACGGACATATGGATCCAGCTTGTCATCGTGGATTTCCAAATATCTGGAACTCATTTTGTTACTTTTTAAAACTAGAAAAACTAGGAGGTATTTTTGGAGGTTATCATATGATCGGTAAAGATTTAAAGAAAATTCATAAAATTGGTTCTGGAAGCGGAGCATTCTTTTTAACAAGAAAAGATCTGATGGATAAATTAAATGGTTTTGATGAATTATTCTTTATGTATGGAGAAGATTTGGATTTGTCATTTCGAATAAAGCAAGTAGGTTATGACTTTATTTTTTATCCAAAATATCAAGTGTTACATTTAAAGCATCAAAGTGGCTTTCGTAAGCCGGCATTTTTTGAGGCGATGTTGATATTCTATAAAAAAAATTATGCCAAAAACAACTCTCCAATAATTAACTGGTTTGTTTATTTAATCATTGATTTGAAAAAGAAACTATCATGAAAAAAATCGGAATTGACGCTCGTTTATATTATCAAACCGGTGTGGGTGTGTATCTTCGTAATTTGATTTCAGAAATTGGCCATCTCGATAAAGAGAATCAATATTATTTATATATCCGGCCTCAAGATAAAAAAAAGATAGAATTTCCCGATAATTTTATAATTCGTTATACAAACGCTCCTTGGCATAGCTTTGCTGAGCAGTGGCAGTTTTATTGGCAGTTAATGTCAGATCGCTTAGATTTAATGCATTTTACATATTTTAGTTATCCGATTCTGTACAAAAAACCATATATTGCAACAGTGCACGATATAACACCCTTGTTATTTAAAACCGGAAAAGCTTCCACGAAAAACCCTATAATTTATTGGATCAAACACAAAGTATTTTGTTACGTACTTAAGTCGCAAATATATAACTCTGAACATGTAATTACTCCAACCATTGCAGTAAAAGATCAAATCTTATCAATATATAAAAATATTAAGAATGAAGAAATTACATCTATTTACGAAGGAATTAACCAAGAACTACTATTTTGTAAAACTGACGCAAAACAACAAGATAATCCACTGTTTCAGGGCAAATTTATGATTTATGTAGGTAATTTTTATCCTCATAAAAATGTAGAAAATTTAATAAGAGCTTTTTCAATCGTAAAGACGCAAGTTAAACTATTATTGATAGGTCCTCACGATCATTTTTCCAATCGAATTTTGAACTTAATTAAAGCAAAGAATCAAGAAGATAGAATCAAACTTTTTGATAACGCGACTATACAAGATTTGACGTTTGCCTATAAAAACGCAGTTGCACTAATTCATCCATCGCACTCGGAAGGATTTGGTTTACCTATTGTTGAAGCAATGCATTTCGATTTGCCAATTATTGCCAGTAATATTCCTGTTTTTCAGGAATTAATGGAAAATCAAAATATATCTTTTGATCCAAACAATATTAATGAAATGGCAGAGAAAATAAGTGAATTTATCAAGCAAGATAAGCAAAAAATAAAATATAATAACATGATCCGCTTTTCATTTTTGGAAATGGCAAAAAAAACTCTGGTAATTTACAAAAAAATTCTGTATATTAATTAACTATGAACAATAATGATTCTTCCACAAACCAATCTACCATGACAATGGTAGAGCTAACAACAATTATAAAACGATATCTGGCAGATCTCAATAAGCTAAAAGAAGATATGAAGATGCAGAAACAAATGTATAATGAGGCGTTTAGTAACGACGCAACATATTCTCAACAAAATGATAAAGTAAAAAAACTTAATCGAGAGACAGCAGTAATTAAAGAAAGAATAGTTAAACAACCAGCGATAGAACTACTTGTTACGAAAATCAAACAAATTAGAGATGAGATTAAAGTTTCTCAAGAAGCATTATCAGATTACCTGCGCGAATATCAAAAAGTGAGTAATGCAACAACGATTGAAGATGACAAGGGAGAAGTTTTACAGATCATTCCAAGCTATCGATTAGTCAGGAAAAATAAATTTAATCCATGATTATGAGCAATAAAACAGCTCTTGTTATAGTTGGGATTTTATTTGTAATAATTATTATTTTAGTTTTTGTTTTATTGCAGCCAAGTCAAATAGCCAACATAAATGATTCAAAGTTAAAAACACCTTTATCCCGTAACCAAAATACTTTAGATGCAAATCCAGAGAAAAATGAAAATTCATTACGCAATGATAGCGATGATGTTTCGAGTGATGCACAAGGGTTACGGGGTGAACCAACTGTAACAAAAAATATAAATTCAGCCATAGAAATCGATATGAAAAAAACCTATCAGGCGGTGATTAAAACTTCAGAAGGAGAAATTACTGTAAAATTAAACGCCAAAGAAACTCCAATTACAGTTAATAATTTTGTTAAGTTATCAAAAAAAGGTTTTTATAAAAATACAATTTTTCATCGTGTAATTAAAGGATTTATGATACAAGGTGGAGATCCAAAGAGGGATGGAACAGGCGGTCCGGGATATAAATTTGAAGATGAACCTTTTAACGGAGAGTATACAAGAGGCACTATTGCTATGGCCAATGCCGGACCCAATACCAATGGAAGCCAGTTTTTTATCATGCACAAAGATTACGATTTGCCTAAAAATTATGTGATTTTTGGTCAAGTTGTTAAGGGAATTGAGGTGGTTGATAAAATTGCTGAAGCTCCGGTTGAACAATCTGGTGAAGGTTCAAAACCAATTAATCCAGTCAAGGTCTTATCAGTTTCAATTATTGAACAGTAATTTCCATAGTTTTTTGGTATAATACAATATTCTTTTTAACTTCACTTATTTAATGCTTTTAGTTAATAAAGTTCATAAAGTTTGTAAAGTTATAAAGTTATATCATTATTTAAACTTTAAAAACTTGTCACTTTATAAACTTGATAACATATTTTTATGCAAATTCGCAACATTGTCATTATCGCCCACGTTGACCATGGAAAAACGACCTTAGTTGACGCGCTATTAAAACAAACGCATGCTTTTCGTGACAATCAAAAAGAAATGTCCGAGACTTTAATAATGGATTCTAATGATTTAGAGCGTGAAAAAGGGATTACGATTCTTGCTAAAAATACCGCAGTCTTTTATAAAGATACTAAAATTAATATTATTGATACTCCGGGACATGCAGATTTTGGCGGTGAGGTGGAAAGAACAATCAATATGGCTAGTGGTGCAATTTTATTGGTTGATGCAGCTGAAGGTCCGCTTCCTCAAACAAAATTTGTTTTAAAAAAAGCCTTACTAAACAGCTTACAAATAATTTTAGTTATTAATAAAATTGATAAAAAAGATGCACGACCGGTTGAAGTTATTAATCAAGTTGAAAACTTATTTTTAGAGTTGGCTGATGACGATTCATCTTTGCAGTTTACAACACTTTATGCAGTTGGTCGTGATGGCAAAGCTTTCTATAAATTACCGGAAATTTATACTATTGATACTCCAGGTAACCTGGTACCCTTATTAGACACAATTATGCAGGAATTCCCTAATGTTGCAATAAATCAGGAAAAACCTTTTCAAATGCTTATCTCTACACTTGATTATGATGATTATGTTGGAAAGCTTTGTATTGGTAAGGTGACACGAGGTAGTTTAAACAAAGGAGATGCGATTGTTTTAGTCGATAACGACAAAGCAATTGGTAGTTATCGGGTACAAAAACTTTATACTTATTCAGGTTTAAATAAAACCGAAGTAGATAAAGTAACAGCAGGAGATATTATTGCAATTGCTGGTATTCCTGAATTAACAATCGGACAGACAATCACCGATCCAAAATTTCCAGAAAGTTTACCAATGATTAAAGTTGAAGAACCTACAATCAAAGTGACAATCGGTCCAAATACTAGCCCATTTTCCGGTCGTGAAGGTAAATATTGTACCTCTCGTCAGATAAAAGAACGTCTTTTAAAAGAAAAAGAAACTAATTTGGGATTGCGGATTGAACCGGATGATGAGGGTGTTAGTTTTGTGGTTTATGGAAGAGGGGAATTGCATCTAGCAATTTTAATTGAGACCATGCGTCGAGAAGGGTTTGAAATGCAGATTTCCAAACCGCACGTGATCTATAAAACAATTGATGGAGAAGTTTGCGAACCATATGAGGAAGTGACGATTGATGTGCATAAGGATTTTGTTGGTCAAGTGAGCCAAGAAATTGGAAAACGCAAGGGGATAATGCAAGATATGGTGACAGATGATAATAACAATGTCCGTTTGACGTATAAAATCTCCAGTCAGAATTTATTGGGAATTCGTAGTACGATGTTAACCAACACACGAGGAACAGCAATTATGAACACATATTTTTTAGGATATGAACCAAAAGGAGTGAAAATGGAGTCGCTACGTAATGGAGCGTTGGTTTCTACAAAACCCGGTACATCTTTAACTTATGGCTTAGTGAATGCTCAAGAACGCGGAACTTTATTCGTAGGTATTGGTGAAGAAATGTATGAAGGTATGGTGGTTGGAGTTTCTAGCCGGGAACAGGATATTGAAGTTAATGTGTGCAAAGCTAAACAATTGACAAATAATCGTTCAGCTGGTGAAGGTGTGTCTGCAGGTCTTACTCCGGCTACCAAAATGAGTCTAGAACAGTGTTTAGATTTCATAGCCGAAGATGAGCTTTTAGAAGTGACTCCAATTAGTTTAAGAATGAGAAAAAAAGTTCTGTCTGAAACTCTTCGTCGCGTGACAAACCGTAACGAACGCCAACGTGATCATTAGTCTACTCAGGCGAAATAATTCTATCACCCTTTCACCTTAAAATAAATTTTTATAATGTACTTTAGTTAATTAATTAACTAAAGTATTTGTATTTATTATCAACTAATTTTATAATTAGTGGTATGGATTTAAAAAATATACTTCAAAGTCTTTCAAAACAATACCCTAATAGGAAAATTATTATTAATTCTAAAAATTTTCCAACGGAAATTTTATGCGAAGTTGAACCTACAGCAAGTCATCCAAACTACAGTGTGGCAATTGCAGTGATTGATAAAACACATCCACATAAACACATAAAAACCACTGAAACTTATGAGGTGATTAGAGGTATTTTGACTTTAAATATTGATGGAAATATCACTGTATTAAATACAGGAGAAAAGATAACGATAAAACCTAATCAAGTTCATGAAGCTGAAGGAAAGGAAACTTGGGTTAGGGTTATTTCAAAACCCGGATGGACAAAGGTGGATCATTTATTTATATAACAAAATGAAGAGAATTACTTTTAAATCAAAAGATGGAACAAAATTAGTTGGCGTTTGGCATTTACCAAAGAGTAAAACAAATAAAGCAGTAGTCTTAGCTCATGGAATTACTGTTAATAAAGACGAATCTGGCGTATTTGTTCAGTTGGCAGATCAATTAGTTGAGAATGGTTTTGCGGTTTTTCGATTTGATTTTCGCGGACATGGGAAAAGTGGAGGAAAATCAGTTGACATGACTCTTAGTGGTGAATTGTCTGACCTTACAGCAGCCATTAATCTTGTAAAACAACAATACTGTCAAATAGGACTACTTGGAGCTAGTTTTGGAGGTGGAATTTCTGCTCTTTATACTGCGAAAAATCAAGAGAAACTACAAGCGCTTTGTTTATGGAATCCAGTTTTAAACTATGATCATTGTTTTTTAAATCCAACTTTGCCATGGATTGCCGCGCGAAAAACACATATAAGAAATGATATTCAAACACAAAGGTGGACTACATTAGGTAAGCGTAATTTTATTTTAGGCAGAAAATTATTTGAGGAAATGGTGATTTTCCGACCCTATGAAGAAATTGTTAAGATAAATAT
The DNA here is from genome assembly GCA_002789465.1 of Candidatus Roizmanbacteria bacterium CG_4_9_14_0_8_um_filter_34_12. Taxonomy (GTDB): domain Bacteria; phylum Patescibacteriota; class Microgenomatia; order UBA1406; family GWC2-37-13; genus UM-FILTER-34-12. The sequence continues at coordinate 28,904 of PFTH01000074.1, forward strand.
TCCAAAGATAATAATACATGGTGACAAAGACACAAAAGTTCCATACGAAGACTCAAAAATGTACATAAATAATTCAGAAAGTTTAGTGACAATAAAAGAAGCAAAACATGGTTTTCATAAAAAACAAGAATTTGATCAAGCAGCAAAAGCGACTTTAGTATTTTTTAATAAATATTTTAAATAACGTACAATCGTTTAATCGATTGTACAACTTAACTAAATTTTTTATTC